>JANNWD010000260.1:0-2149 GCA_031408315.1 Bacteroidota bacterium | reverse complement strand
TTTACAAACTCTAATTTAGATGGATGAGATAAAACTGTTTCAGTAGTTAATGAAAGTTTTTGTTGAACTAAAAAGTATCGAAAAAAATTAGTAAGAAAAGCAGCTAGTTCGTTAGTTAAAAATTTATCGGAATACATTAACGAAAACTCTCCAAAACTAATTTTTAAAATTTGCTTTTGTAAATTAAATTGATTTATAAAAGCAGTATTTGATTTTTTTTTGCAAAAAGATTGAAATGACTTTAAAGTTGGCTTAAATCCTAAAAGGGAATATTCAATAAATCCTTTACGTATAAATTGCTCTAAAATTTCATCCGCATTAAGCCAAATACCTGTAGAAATTTTATCTTTCAAAAAAAAATAAAGTGTTGTTTTACCTGTTCCGTTTGGCCCAGCAATTACCCTTAATCGTTTATTTTTTTGAGACAAAACTTAGCGGTTTAATTTTTTTTAGTCTTCTCTTTTCCCCACTTTTATAGAGTTCAATTACATAGCCATTTTCTTCAATTACTATAGGCAAACCCAAAGCAAAATTTTCTTCTTTTGCTTTTACCCCTACCATTTTGCCAATAACTTTAAGTAGGTTAGCTTCATTGTCTTTTTTCAATATCACTCCGTTTTATTTATACTCAAATTTACACCAATTTTCTTCAAATCGTCATAAAAATTAGGATACGATTTGTTAATGGCTTCCGCTTCCGCAATAACCATTTCGCCAACTGCCCCAAAGGCTGCCACTGCACAAGCCATGGCAATTCTATGATCATGATTAGAATGTACTTGTACCCCTTTAATTCCTTCTCCTCCATAAATTATCATCAAATCATCTTGCAATTTTATTGCAACTCCCATTTTAGCAAACTCAGTTTGCAATGTTAACGCTCTATTACTTTCTTTATGTGCCAAACGGCTTATGCCTTCAATTACACATGTGCCATTACAATACGCTGCTAAAGCAACAAGTGGCGGAAACAAATCGGGGCAATCAGTTGCATTAAAATGAAAAGGCTTTAAGTTTAAAAAAGTACTGCCACATTCAATTTGCTTTTCTTCGATTGATAACTTACATCCACAATCTCTTAACGCATTTAAAATTGCTTTATCGGCTTGTGTGCTAAACACATTTAACCCTGTTACAATAACATTACCAGCAATTGCACCAGCAACTAATAAAAAAGATGCACTGCTCCAGTCGCCTTCTACAGTATACTCTTGATAAGTAAACGGATAAATATGATTTGTATTTTCAAAATAAAATACTTTGTACTCTTTATTTACAGGAATTTTCATGCCGAATGATTGCATTACGGCTAGAGTTAAATCGATATAAGGTCGGCTTTTTAAATTGTTTACTTTTATTGTTACATCTTTTGCATCGGCAGCAGAATAAGCCATTAACAACCCTGTTAAATATTGTGAACTGAGTGAGCCATCTATTTCAATATTTTTTGGACTTAATGGTCCCTTAATTGTAATGGGAATTTTGCCAATATTGCTTTTAATTTTTACATCAAGCTTTGGGAAAATTTCATCAAAAAAAGTCATTGGCCTATTAACCAAACTGCCGCTTCCATTAATGGTAACTTCATTTTTACTGAGAGCAATTAGCGGCATAAACATTCTAATACTTAAGCCACTTTCACCACAATTAACTGTTGATGATTTAATATTTATTCCATCGCTTACAATAACAATACTACCATCATCTAAATAATCAATTGAAAAAGCTCCTAAATTTTTAACTAATTCTAAAGCCGCTTTATCGTCATTACTAACACCTGCATTTTTAATTTGTGTGTGCCCTTCTTTTGCAATGGCAGCAGCACAAGCCCTTTGCATACTGCTTTTACTAGCTGGTGCAGTTATTGTTCCGTTTACTTTTGAAGGGTGTATTGTAACGTTCATTTATAAAATTTGATTCAGTAAATGGTCTAATTGTGTTAAAGAAATAGGTTGTATTAAAGCTTCGCCAATTCTATTTAGTAAAATGAAATTTATGCTTTCTCCGTTTCTTTTTTTATCTTTTGTTAAAATAGAAAACACTTGATCATTATCGAAAGTAAATTGAGTTGGTAAATTATATTTATGTAGTAAAGCAATTATTTTTTCTTTATCTACAGAATGAAATCCATTTATTTCTTCCGAAATTT
>JANNWD010000259.1:0-7513 GCA_031408315.1 Bacteroidota bacterium | reverse complement strand
TAACCAATCGTCAAATTGAAAGTGCTCGTCAGGCAATGACCCGTAGTATGAAGAGAGAAGGAAACGTTTGGATTAGGGTTTTCCCTGATAAACCAATTACTAAAAAACCTGCCGAAATAAGGATGGGTAAAGGTAAAGGTAATCCAGAAGGATGGGCGGCTATTGTACAACCTGGAAGAATAATTTTTGAAGCTGATGGCGTACCAATGCAAGTAGCAAAAGAAGCGTTTGCTTTAGCAGCACAAAAATTACCAATACTAACCAAGTTTGTTATTCGTCATGATTATCAAGCTTAATTAAGAACTATTCAATCTGAGATAAAATGACAAAGAAAGTTGATTTTATAAAAAGCATCAGTACATTAAACGAAACTGATTTGCAGGCACGAATTAAAGAAGATGAATTACGTATGAAGAAACTTACGTTTGCTCATGCTATATCTCCTTTAGAAAACCCTCAAAGTATTCGTACGTTGAGAAGAGATATTTCTCGTTTAAAAACTGCATTAAGAAAAAAACAATTAGGGTTTTAATAACCATAAAAAGTAGCAACAATGGCGGAAAGAAATTTAAGAAAAACAAAATTAGGTGTAGTATCCAGCAATAAAATGGATAAAACTATTACTGTAAGTGTAGAAAGGAAAGTAAAACATCCTTTATATGGCAAGTTCGTAAAGAAATCTACGAAGTTTCATGCTCATGATGAACAAAATGAGTGCAGCATTGGCGATACAGTAAAAATTATGGAAAGCCGTCCATTAAGCAAAACAAAAAAGTGGAGATTGGTTGAAGTGGTTGAAAAAGTAAAATAGTATTTAGTATTCAGTACTTCGGCACCTGGTGGTTTAGTACTTTAAAACAAAATAAAATGATTCAGCAAGAAAGTAGATTAAACGTAGCAGATAATAGCGGTGCAAAGCAAGTTTTGTGCATCAGAGTACTAGGAAATAGCGGACAAGATTATGCTAAAATTGGCGATAAAATTGTGGTAACTGTAAAAGATGCTATGCCAGCTGGTGGAGTAAAAAAAGGTACGGTAAGTAAAGCAGTTATTGTACGTACTACAAACAAATTACGTCGTAAAGATGGTTCTTACATTCGTTTTGATGATAATGCAGTAGTGTTATTAAACAACTCTGATGAGCCAAGAGGGACACGTATTTTTGGGCCAGTAGCTAGAGAGCTAAGAGATAAAGGATACATGAAAATTATTTCTTTAGCACCAGAGGTTTTATAAACTAATCAATTAAGAATTGGCAAATTAAAAATATTATGAGTACAAGATTTAAACCAAAATTCAGCATTAAAAAAGGCGACACAGTAGTAGTAATTACTGGTGAAGATAAGGATGCAAAAAAGCCTCGTAAAGTGTTGGAAGTTATTTTGGATAAAGCAAAAGTTTTAGTAGAAGGGGTAAATATTATTACCAAACATACTAAACCATCTGCTCAAAATACAAAAGGTGGTATTATAAAAAAAGAAGCTCCTATTGCTATTAGTAACGTAATGTTATGGGATGCAAAAGCTGGTGTAGCTACTAAAGCAAAACGCACTAGAGAAAATGGTAAATTAGTTAGAATCTCTAAAAAATCAGGGGAGGCAATTAAATAATGAGTACTGTAACAACTACTGCTAGATTAGCAGACAAATACAAATCGGAAGTTGTACCAACTTTAATGAAAAAGTTTGGTTACAAAACTGTAATGCAAGCACCTAAGCTTTCAAAAATTTGCTTAAACCGTGGTGTAAATGGTGCGGTAAACGATAAAAAACTAATTGACATAGCTGTTGATGAGTTAAGTAATATTACTGGTCAAAAAGCAGTAGCTACTTTATCTAAAAAAGATATATCAAATTTTAAGCTTCGTAAAGCAATGCCAATTGGAGCAAGAGTTACTTTACGTGGAGTAAAAATGTATGAATTTTTAGATCGTCTAGTGTCAGTTTCTCTACCCCGTGTACGTGACTTTAAAGGTATTAACGATAAAGCTTTTGACGGTAGAGGTAATTACACACTAGGTGTTACTGAGCAAATTATTTTTCCAGAAATTGATATTGATAAAGTAAATAAAATTACTGGTATGGATATCACTTTTGTAACCACAGCAAATACTAACGAAGAGGCCTTTGAATTGTTGAAAGAGTTAGGAATGCCATTTAAAAATATTAAAAAGTAAGTAAGAATTAGGGTTTATGCTTTGTAAACTCAACCTTCTAAATAAATAAAAATTATGGCAAAAAAATCAATAGAAGCCAGACAAAGAAAACGTGAAAGAATCGTTGCAAAGTTTGCTGAAAAAAGAGCAGCATTAAAAGCAGTTGGTGATTATGCAGCTTTGGATTTACTTCCAAAAAATGCATCTCCAGTAAGATTAAAAAATCGTTGTCAGTTAACTGGTCGTCCTAGAGGGTATATGAGACATTTTGGTTTAAGTAGAAATATGTTTAGAGACATGGCTTTACAAGGAAAAATACCAGGTGTTAAAAAAGCCAGCTGGTAATAGATAAAACCGATACTTGTTGCCAGATACTAGATAAGAGATTATTTTTAAGTGCTTATCAAGTTTCAAAAATAAAGTATAAAGTATCCAAAAAGGATATCGCATTGTAAATAAATTTTTTAATTCATATAACGAACATAACAATGGTTACTGATCCAATTGCAGATTATTTAACAAGAATTCGTAATGCACAAATGGCTAATCACCGTGTTGTAGAAATTCCTGCTAGTAATTTAAAAAAACGTATTACTGAAATTTTGTATGATAAAGGATATATTCTTAAGTACAAATTTGAAGAAGATAAAAAACAAGGTGTAATTAAGATAGCATTAAAATATGATGCCGTTACTAAATTACCAGTTATTCAGAGTTTAGAAAGAATTAGTCGTCCGGGTTTACGTAGTTACGCAAAACCAGAGGAATTTAAGAGGGTAAAGAATGGTTTGGGTGTTGCAATCGTTTCTACATCTAAAGGTGTAATGACAGATAAAGAAGCAAAAGCTCAAAACGTAGGTGGCGAAGTGTTATGTAACATTTATTAAACGCATAATTATCTCTAGAAAGGAATAATTAATAACTAAAATAAAATGATTTGACAATTAAAGCCTACGTCGTAGCTGAACACAAATCAATTAGAAATAAAATAAAAAATCGACAATGAGTAGAATAGGTAAAAAGCCGGTACAAATTCCAAGTGGTGTTACCATCACTTTAGGAAAAGATAATGTAGTTACTGTAAAAGGTGCCAAAGGCGAATTAAAGCAAGCTATTGATAGAGATATTACAGTAGAAATAAAAGATAATGTAGTTGAATTTAAAAGACCAACAGATCAAATACGTCACAGAGCAATGCATGGTTTATATCGTTCTTTAATTGGCAATATGGTTAAAGGTGTTACCGAAGGCTTTACTAAACAATTAGAATTAGTGGGTGTAGGTTACAAAGCAGCTCATCAAGGTAATTTATTAGATTTAGCTTTAGGATATTCTCATAATATTTTATTAGAAGTACCAAAAGAATTAACGGTAACTGCCGATCAACAAAAAGGGCAAAACCCTATTATAACTTTAACGAGTGTTGATAAACAATTGTTAGGTCAAGTTTGTGCTAAAATAAGAAGCTTACGTAAGCCAGAACCATACAAGGGTAAGGGTGTTAAATTTGTAGGTGAAGTATTAAGAAGAAAAGCTGGTAAGTCGGCTGGTAAGTAAACTAATGTGATGATGTGCTAATTAGCTAATCTGCTAATTTAGTCTTCAAATCACACTATTTAAAATAGCCAAATGTGTGTTTATTGTAATGAATTAGCACATTAGCAAATTATCGAATTAGCAAATTAATCTCTGGCAGTATCAGAGGCAAAAAATAGAAAAATGAACAATAAATCAACAGCAAGAAAAAACATTAAATATCGCATTCGTAAAAAGGTTAGCGGTGTTGCAATAAAACCACGTTTAAGTGTGTTCAGAAGCAATACAGATATTTATGCTCAATTGATTGATGATAATAGTGGTGTAACCATTGCTGCAGCATCTTCTAAGCAAAAAGACATTGCTGCCCAAAAAGCACCAAAAACAGAAAAGAGCAAATTAGTGGGTAGTGCCATTGCAAAAAAAGCAGCTGAATTAGGTATTATCACTGTTGTTTTTGATAGAGGTGGTTATATTTATCATGGTCGTGTAAAAGCAGTTGCAGAAGGTGCAAGAGAAGGTGGATTACAATTTTAACTTTAAACGAACAGTTTAAACTACTAGAACAAAACAATAAAACATCGTAAATCGATATAAATGGCAAACTTAATATTAAATAAAGTAAAAGCTGGTGATCTTGAATTGAAAGATAAAGTGGTAGCTATTAACCGTGTAGTAAAAACAACAAAGGGCGGTAGAGCATTTAGCTTTAGTGCTTTGGTAGTTGTTGGTAACGAAGCTGGTGTAGTAGGACATGGTTTGGGCAAAGCTAAAGAAGTACAAGAAGCAATTACAAAAGGTATTGAAGATGCTAAAAAGAACTTAATTAAAGTTCCAATTATGCATGGTACAATTCCTCATGAACAATTATCTAAGGAAGGTGCAGCAAAAGTATTTATTAAACCTGCAGCACATGGTACTGGTGTAATTGCTGGAGGTAGTATGAGAGCCGTTTTAGAAGCTGCAGGTATTACTGATGTATTGGCTAAAAACTTAGGAAGTGCTAACCCCACAAACGTAGTAAAAGCAACTTTTAAAGCATTAGCTACTTTACGTGAGCCTATTGCAGTAGCAAAAGCTAGAACAATATCTTTAAAGAAAGTATTTAACGGATAAATTTTGTTAATTGTTATTCGTTACTAATTTGAATGAGATTTCATTACAAACCAAAACGAATAACCAATAACCAATAACGAATACAATGAAAAAAATAAAAGTAACACAAGTTAAAAGTGTAATTGACAGACCAGAGCGTCAAAAAAGAACAATGCAAGCATTGGGGTTAAAAAAAATGAATGCTACTGTAGAAGTTGAAGCTACTCCTCAAATTTTAGGAATGGTAAATGCAGTTAATCACCTTGTTAAAGTAGAAGAGTTAGCATAAACCACTTTGTTAATTCTACAACGTGGCTAATCAAATATTTTTAGAGTAGTAAAATTACCACATCAACAAATTGTCACAATTAATTAAACAGCGAGGGGATGATACCCCGTAAGTACAAAATCAAAATAAAATGCAATTACACAATTTAAAACCTGCAAAAGGGTCTACACACAAGCAAATTAGAATTGGTCGTGGTGAGGCTAGTGGCAAAGGTGGTACATCTACAAAAGGTAACAAAGGTGGTCAAAGCCGTGCTGGTTACAAAAGTAAAAAGGCTCATGAAGGTGGTCAAATGCCAATTCAACGCCGTATTCCAAAACGTGGATTTACAAATATCAACCGTGTTGAGTACAAAGTATTAAACTTAGGACAAATAGATCAATTAGCAGAAAAATATAGCTTAACAGAATTTAGCTTGCAAAATTTATACATTAATGGTTTAATAAGCCAATTTGATAATGTAAAGGTTTTAGGTAATGGTGAAATAAAAGGTAAATTTACATTTAAAGTAAATGCGGTAAGTGAAAAAGCAAAAGCTGCAATTGAAGCTGCTGGAGGTAGTGTAGAAATAATAAAATAATTTTACCGATATTTGAACCGACGCATTTTAGATGCGTCTTTTTAGCTTTAGAACAAAACATTAAAATCGATTAAATTCAGTGAAGAAATTTATTCAAACACTTAAAAATATTTGGAGCATAGATGAGCTTCGTAATAAGATAGTTTTTACCTTATTACTAGTATTTATCTATCGCTTTGGTTCATACATTGTATTACCTGGTATAGATCCGAATAAACTTGACGCATTAGGCGAAAGCACTAAAGGTGGCATGCTAGGTTTATTAGATGCTTTTGTTGGTGGTGCTTTTTCTAAAGCATCAATTTTTGCATTGGGTATTATGCCTTACATCTCCGCCTCTATTTTTATGCAGTTGGTAACTATTTTGGTTCCTCAAATGGCAAAAATTCAAAAGGAAGGTGAAAGTGGTAGAAAGAAAATTAATCAGTGGACCCGTTATTTAACTGTAATTGTTACTGCTTTTCAGGCGGCTGCATATATTGGTTATTTAAAAAGCCCAAGTATGGCAGGGGCAATTATTCCAGCTTTTAGTACTTATTTTTGGTTTAGCACAGTGGTTATTTTAACGGTGGGCACATTATTTGTAATGTGGCTTGGCGAAAAAATTACTGATAAAGGTTTGGGTAATGGAACATCAATTATTATAATGGTTGGTATTTTGGCTAGACTTCCAGAAGCTTTTGGCCAAGAATGGAGTGCAAGGTTTACAAGAGGTGCTGGTGGAATATTATTTATGTTGATTGAAATAGTTTTGTTGTTAGCTATTATAATGGGGCTTATTATGCTAATACAAGGTACAAGAAGAGTGCCTGTAAATTATGCAAAGCAAATTGTAGGAAACAAACAATTAGGTGGAGCTAGAAACTTTTTACCTTTAAAAGTAAATGCTTCTGGAGTAATGCCAATTATTTTTGCACAAGCTATTTTGTTTTTACCAACGTTATTTTCGCCAGGTGGTACTGCTAGTTGGACAAAATATTTTACCGATCATACTAACCTTGGTTACATGTTAGTTTACACTGTTGCGGTAGTTGCTTTTACTTTTTTATACACGGCTTTAATATTTAACCCTAAGCAAATGGCAGATGACTTAAAGCGTAACAATGGCTTTATACCGGGTGTAAAACCTGGTCAACCAACTGCAGATTATATTGGAACTATTATGGATAGAATTACTTTACCAGGTGCAATATTATTAGCATTTGTGGGTATTTTGCCAGGTATTATTCAATTGGTTTTTGGAATGCAACAAAGTTTTTCAACTTTCTTTGGCGGCACATCGCTATTAATTATGGTAGGTGTAATTTTAGATACTCTACAACAAATAGAAACTCAATTATTAATGCGTCAATACGATGGATTAATGACTGGTAATAACAGAATACAAGGCAGGCAAACTGTAGCATCTGGAATCTAATTATATAATTTTTTATAGTATTCCCCCAAGGGGAAATAGAAATATTTTAAACCCCAACATTATTAGTTGGGGTTTGTTTTTTTAATTTTGTAACAAATGATTCATTATAAATCGAAGGCAGAAATAGAGTTAATGAGAGAAAGTAACTTGCTAGTGGGTAAAACATTAGCATTAATAGCATCATTAATAAAACCCGGTGTTACTACTTTAGAATTAGATACAAAGGCGGAAGAATTTATACGGAGCAACAATGCATTACCTTCTTTTAAAGGATACGGCGACCCTGCATTTCCTTTTACTTGCTGCATATCGGTAAATGATGCCGTAGTGCATGGGTTTCCTACAAAAAAAGAATTGAAAGACGGTGATATTATTTCAGTAGATGTAGGGGTTTACAAAAATGGTTTTCATGGGGATAGTGCTTACACTTTTGCTATTGGC
>JANNWD010000258.1:0-2504 GCA_031408315.1 Bacteroidota bacterium | reverse complement strand
GTCGCAGCGCGACAAATTCCACCCTTCGGCTCCGGGAGTGGTCCGGCCAAAGAATCTTTCGCCCCGCTGTAATCCCCGCCCGCGAACCGGCTACTGGCAGGTAGAATGATTATGAAAACGCAATTCCGCCTGATGGCTGTCGCCTCCGTCCTGTTGGCCCTGATGGCCGTGTCGCCCGCCGCCCGCGGGCAGTCGAACGCACCCGCCATCTGCTTCGCTCTCGCCGTCCACAGCGAGGAGCCGGGCGGCTCGCCGAACACGCCGGACTTTCGCACCGCTTCGGTGGCGACCTACTTGTCGTGGCGCAACGCCATCCTGTGGTTCGCCGGCGAATGTCAGGCGCGCGGGATTTCCTGGGGCTTCCAGAGCGACTGGAATTTCCTCGAAGGTGCCAAGCGGTTCGAGACCGCCGCCGGCTCGGCCTACACGCCGACGTTGCTTACGAACACGGCGGGACAGAACGTGTTCAAGTACATGCACGAGAATCTGGGCGTGGAACTCGACCCGCACTCGCATGAGAACAGCGGCTACAATTACGCCGATGTGGCCTACCTCTCGGACATCGCGCTCGACACCGAGCCTTCGGGCGTGGTCGGCGGACACATCTACACCGGCACGAATTATCAGAACTGGCCCAAGTTCATCCGCTCCGCCACGGGGCTGACCGGCTCGGTGTACAACACCTACGCGTGGCGTCCGCATCTGCTCATGGGCGGCGGCACCGCGAATCACAACGATGATCCTCACGCGGCCGGCTTGTGGCGGCCGGCGGACACCAATGATTATCTCACGCACAGTCCAACCGGAGCCCTCGCCGCCATTGGGACGTGGGAGCAGGATTTGCACGAGACCGAGCGGCTTATCTCGATGCTCGAAAGCGGTGAGCTGCCGCACAGCAACAAGCTGTGGACGGTCGGTCTGGTGCTGAATCACCGCGACATGTTCACCACCAACCTTACGCGCATCCAGGCGCAGCTCGACACGCTGCGCCGCTGGCAGGAGGCGGGGCGCATCACGGTTACGAACTTCGAGGGCATCTATGCGACGTGGACGAACGCGCCGCTCAACGGCGCGCCGAGCCTTTATCTGCGGCCCGAGGACAACCTTTCCTTTTCGCTGAACTGGCAGGACTTCTCGTATCCGACCGACAGCGTGGCGGAACTGCGGACCATTTTGAACCAACACGAGGCGTCGCGCGTGCCGGTGGATGTCTTCATGACAACGTGGCAGACGGACCTCTTGGAAACCTACGCGCCGGAACTCCTGGGTCGTCTGCAAAGCTCTGCGTGGGTGGACATGGGCTACCACGTCCGCGCGCCCAAGCCGTACGCCAATGACTACGTCTGGACCAACGTGACCTCGGTCATGGTGACGAACTACGAGACGCACGGACTGGACCTGACCACCGGCCTGCCCACCACGAACAGCGGCGGCTACGCGAAGCTGACCGCGTTGATGGGAGCCGCGCCGACGATTGTGGGGGCGAACGCGGACACGACCGTCACGACGCAGGTGCATAATTACTTTCGCGGCGCGGGCGTGGGCCTGCTCGTCGAACATCGCGACGGGGCGGTGAATCTCGGCGAGAAGCGGAACAACATTTACCTGCGCCCCGAGAGCTACGACTGGAAGCTGATCGAACTCTACAAGGGCAGCAACGACGTGGATACGCTGACCGAGGCGCTGACCCTCGCGCACACCAGCAGCAACAACGCCGCGCCGTGGTTCGTGGGCGTGAAGCTGCACGACAACGACCTCTTCGCCGAGCAGTCAGCGTGGACGTACGTGTACAATTCCCCCAGCCGCCCCAAGCCGATGTGGATGAACCGGCCGTGGGATCCGACGGCGAAGGCGCCGCAACTGAGCGAGGCCGAGCGCAACGCCCGCCGCGCCTTCTACACGAACCTCGTCGCGCAGGCCGCGACCAACCGGCTCGCGGTCAACACCCTCGACGCGCGCGACACGCTCAGCCTGCTTGCCCGGGAACGTCCGCGCACCGTGGCGCTCTCGGTCACGGAAGTTCCAGAGACGACGAGCGCGGACGTGGAGGTCGCACGCCTGAGTGGCGGCGGCATTATCTCCGGCGTGGGTTGCGATTACGCGCTCGTCTCTGGCGCGGGTGAGACGGACAACGCGGACTTCGCGATCAGCGGCGAACGGTTGCTCGCTGCGCGGGTTCTTGATTACGAGACGAAGGCGGTGCGCCAGTTGCGCGTGCGCTGGACGGATGGCGGCACGAACACCGGTGAGCGCGCGCTGACCATCGTGCTCGCCAACATCACGAGCGACGATGATGACGGTGATGGCTACACCGAGGCGCAGGAGTTGATCGCGGGGACCAATCCGCTGGATGCCAGTTCCGCGTTGCTCGTGAGCCTGACCATTCCTTCGCCGGGAAATGTAGCGGTGAATTTCACGAGCGTCGCCGGACACGGCTACCACATTGAGCGCACGACGGACTTCGTAGCCTGGACGAACCTGACGGCCAGCCCGATCATCGCCAC
>JANNWD010000257.1:0-3534 GCA_031408315.1 Bacteroidota bacterium | reverse complement strand
ACATATATTAATATAAGAAATAAAACAATTGTAATAAGCTCAATAAGTATAACTGAATAAGAAAAACTATTTGCCTGTAGCCAAGTTGATGGAATAAAATCTCTGTAAAAATTTATTATAAGTATCACTATTTTTTCTCTGTAAGTAATTACTAAAAAGATAAGTGTGAGTAATATGTTTTTTCTTAGTTTAGGAATAAAAAAAAGTAAACCTATTAATAAAGGGAAAGCTAATTTTATAAAAAACAGCAGTTTATTGTCTACATTTTTCAATTCAAAAACAGCATATAATTCATAAGAATTCTGCCCATACCAAGCAATAAATAGTTCAATAATAAAATAAATTAAAGCTACTAAATAAAACCATGCTATTAATGTGTTTATACAATACAACCCATTAAAGCCTTCGCTCTTATATTTGGTTGGGAAGAATTTAAAAACGATAAATAAAATTGTTAAAAATAAATACACCCAACTATAAGTACTAAATAAAGAGTTGAAATATTCTTGAATTTGCATCATTTATTTCTTCTCCCATTTTTGAAAACTATATTTATATGCATGCTTTCCATCCATTTCAAAATCTTCATTAGTTGTAAGCTGCCATTTAGCAGTATCCATTTCTGGGAAAAAAGTATCGCCATCAATTTCGGTATGTACCCTTGTTAAAAAAATAGTGTTGGCTATTTCCATACTCTGTTTATAAATTTCGCCACCGCCAATTATAAAAGCTTCTTTGCAATTTGTTTGGGCTGCTTTATCCAATGCATCTTGTAAGCTGCTAGCAACAGCTACGCCATCAAAACTCCAATTGGGCTGTGTTGTAATAACAATATTAAAACGACCTGGTAAAATTTTACTTACACTTTCAAATGTTTTACGCCCCATAATTACGGGCATGCCCCAAGTGGTGTTTTTAAAAAACTTTAAATCGTTGGGCAAATGCCAAAGCAATTGATTGTTTTTACCAATGGCGTTATTTTCTGATACGGCAACTACTAAACTTATTTTCATTTATTATATTAAAGTTATTTGTTTAAAATAAATTGGCTAAATTAACTTCTTGCTGTACAAAGCCTATGCTATGCTGGTTAGGTTGTAACCCATAACAAGTTATAATTGTTAAAAATAGCGATTTTTTTGTTTTAGTTTTTTCTTGAAAAATAGCCATTTTATTTCTTAGTTCGTCAGCATAGGTTTTGGTAATAGTAAAAGGCTTATCATAAAATTTGGCTTCACAAATATTTATTACTCCATCTTTTCTATCTATTAATAAATCTATTTGTGTTCCTTTTGTGTATGGTGTAGGTTTAGCAAAAAAACTACATTCTTCTGTATAAACAGATGCTATGCCTAAAGCCGTTTTTATTCTTTGCATATGCTTTAAGCAAACATTTTCAAAGGCATAGCCACTCCAGCTTTTGTACGATGGCGTAGCTGCCAATTGCAACCAGTTTACATTTTTTTTGTTAGCCATAAATTTTAAGTAAAACAACGAGTACTCATCTATTAATCTAAACAATACTTCTTTTTTTAGTTTGCCGTAAGGGTAATATGCTGCTATAAAATCGGATTGCTGTAGCTCTGTTAATAATTTAGTAAATGTGCCACCATCTTTTAATTTGGTTATGGCTAATAATTCTTTTCGGGTTAGCCCTTTTTGTTTGGATGCTAATGCTTGTATTAATTGTATGTGTTGTTTGGCATTGGTAAATAATGCATTGTATAAATTATCAAATTCGTTTATTAACAGTCCTTTTTTTTCAAAACAAATTCGGTTAATATTTTGTGTGGCACTTTGCCCTTTTTTTATTTCTTTTAAATAATGAGGAATGCCGCCTAGTGCCATGTACAACTGCATAATATGGTATTGCGAAAGCACAATGTTTCGTTGTTTTAAAAATATTTCGGTTTCGGCAAGTGTAAATGGTGCTAAGTGAATACGCTTAGTTACTCTGTTGTGTAAGCCGCCCCGGTTATTAATAATTTTATTAGCCATCCAAGATGCTGCAGAGCCGCAAATAATTACCAGTATATTTTTTGATGAAGCCCAGCTATTCCAAAACCAATCTAGTGCAGCTATAAAATTAGATTTAGGCGTATCTAACCAAGGTAATTCATCTAAAAAAATAACCAATTTTTTTGTTGTTTTTAAACTATCTAAATAAGTGGTAAGGTTTAAAAAAGCATCCATCCAATTTAAGGGTAATTTTTTATATTTATTTTGTTTGCTTTGTTGCGATAATGCAATAGAAAAGCTTTGCAAATGTTGTTCAATAGTGGCATTTAATATGCCACTAAACTCAAAGCAAAGTTGCTTTTCAAAATAGGCTTTTACTAAATACGTTTTGCCTACTCTTCTACGGCCTGTAATGGCAAGCATATCGGCAGCATTGCTGTTATAAATATCGGCTAGCAAGGCTTGTTCTTCTTCTCTGCCTGCAATAAATTTACTCATAAATGTATTAATTATACCCAGCGGAATGTTGGTAAACATACACACATTCCGCTGGATTAAAAAATTATTATTAATACAAATGTGAAAATAAAAATAAATTATACCCAGCGGAATGTATGTAAAAAAGTATAGATTCCGCTGGGTATAAAATTTAATAAAATAACTTAAAATTGAGCTTAAACTGCTACTGTGGCTTTTATTGGAGGGTGATGTTGATAATTTTTCAATTCAAAATCTTCGAATTTAAAACTAAAAATATCTTTAACATCGGTATTTATTTTTAGTGTAGGTAGTGCAAAAGGGGTACGGCTTAATTGTAAATTAGCTTGCTCAAAGTGATTTTTGTAAATGTGTGTATCGCCGCCTGTCCATACAAATTCGCCAACTTCCATATCGCAAACTTGTGCAATCATCATAGTTAACAAAGCATAACTGGCAACGTTAAAAGGCACACCTAAAAACACATCGGCACTGCGTTGATATAATTGACAACTCAGCCTTCGGCGTTTTTCTCCCCTCTCCATTTGGAGAGAGGTTGGGGGTGAGGTGTAAAATTGAAAAAGGCAATGGCAGGGCATTAAATTCATTTTTGGTAAATCGGCCACATTCCATGCACTTACTATTAATCTTCTGCTATCGGGGTTTGTTTTTAGTTGATGAATTAAGTCTTTTATTTGATCAACTTCTACATGATTTGCTCCTTCCCAACTACGCCATTGTTTGCCGTAAACTGGACCTAAATCTCCATTTTCATCTGCCCACTCATCCCAAATACTTACATTGTTTTGGTTTAAATATTTGGTGTTGGTATCGCCTTGTAAAAACCAAAGCAATTCGTAAATAATACTTTTAAGGTGGCATTTTTTAGTGGTTACTAAAGGAAAACCTTCTTGCAAATTAAACCGCATTTGGTAGCCAAATACACTACGAGTGCCAGTGCCTGTTCGGTCGTTTTTATCTACTCCGTTATCTAAAATATGTTGTAATAGTTGTTGGTATTGCTGCATGGCTGCAAGATAAATGATAATGTGATAATTTTCTAAAAAGCTAATTTGCTAATGGGTGCTAAAAAAATTA
>JANNWD010000256.1:0-20978 GCA_031408315.1 Bacteroidota bacterium | reverse complement strand
AGTGTAAACTTTGGTATTATTTATGGGCAAGGTGCATTTGGCTTAGCCGAAAATTTAGCCATCCCAAGGGCAGAAGCAAAGGAGATTATTGATAATTATAAAAAGGAGTTTCCAAGCATACAAAAGTATATGGACGACACTATAAATTTTTGTAAAGAAAATGGGTTTGTAGAAACCTTAATGGGCCGTAAGCGTTGGTTAAAAGATATTAATAGTGCAAACTTTACGGTACGTGGTTTTGCCGAACGTAATGCCATTAACAGCCCTATACAAGGCACGGCGGCTGATATGATAAAATTAGCTATGATAAAAATTGATGCCGAATTTAAAAAGCAAAACTTTAAAAGTAAAATGCTTTTGCAAGTACATGATGAATTGGTTTTTGATGCACATAAAGACGAAGTTGCGATTATAAAACCAGTTATTTTACGTTGTATGCAAACGGCTTTGGCACTGCCTAACGGCGTACCAACCAATGCAGAAATTGGAGTAGGGGATAATTGGTTGGAGGCTCATTAATTTTTCTGGGTGAGTCAACCTCAAAGAGTGACTCACCCAGTAATTACTAAAAAATAAAAAACATGAAACAACAAAAACACCTTTACATTTTTAGCAACGGTCGTATTGCAAAAATTAATAAAAGCAATGGCGAAATAGTGTGGGAAGTAAAACTAAAAGACTACGGCATGAACCATGTAACCATTGGCAATTTAAAAGTAGAAGATGATAAAATTTACTTTGGTGGCTATGGCAAACTAATTTGTTTAAATGAAAAAGATGGTAGCCTTAGTTGGAAAAACGATTTAAAAGGTTGGGGATATAGCTATGTAACTTTTGCTAATAATGGGATTGATGAAATAATAAGTGCTGCAAATAATGCGGCGGCAACAGCGGCAGCTACAAGCTAATTACTACTCACTTTCATTCCAAGCATCAAACAGTATATCAAAAAAGTGATTTTCTTCTTTTGTTATTTTTCCATCTGCTTTTATTAAAAATAGTGCAAATTGTAAAAAATCGTTTCGTTCGTTTACAGTACTATTTTTATAAAAAATATCCATTTGATGATGAAAATGTGTTGGGTATTCATCTGCCGATAGGCTACTTAATTTTTCCATTTCAGCATCCAAATTTGGTTTAGCTTCAAAAGCGTTTGTTAACCATTCTCTTATTATAATATCTTCTTTGGTATGTAGTTTATTATCTACTACGGTTAATAACATCAACATATTATACCCTGCAATTGCTCTTTCCATTTTATAAATTTTATGCAGCAATATTAAACTGTTTTTTGCAACTTTGCAACATGCAAAAACCTATACTTATTTATTGTTACGATGCTTATTGTGGATGGTGCTATGGCTTTAGCCCAGTAATAAAAAAAATTGCCCAAGAATACAGCAACCAATTAGACTTGGAAGTACTTAGCGGCGGTATGATGATTGGCGAAAGCAAAATGCCTATTGAAAAAATTGGTCCATACATACAAAGTGCATATAAACGAGTAGAGGAGAACACAGGCATAAAATTTGGCGAAGACTTTTTGTGGCATACAGCCAACCCCGATAAAAGCGATTGGATAATGAACAGTGAAAAACCAGCTATTGCACTGTGCATTTTTAAAGATTATTTCCCTGACCAGCAATTAGCTTTTGCCAGCGATTTACAATATGCGTTAAATTATGAGGGAAGAGATTTGGATGATGACGAGGCTTATAAGCATTTAATAGAAAAATACAATTTACCTAAAGAAGATTTTTACACCAAACTTAAAAGCGAAGAGTACAAAGAAAAAGCTTACTACGAATTTGCGTTGTGTAAGCAATTAAATGTAGATAGCTATCCGCAGGTGTTAATACAATTGCACAGCAATAAGTTTTTTTTAATTACAAAAGGTTTTAGTAATTATGAGGATGTAAAAATGGGTGTTGAAAAAGCTTTAGCCCAAATTAAGGTTGGATTAAATTAAGGCTACTTTTTTTTATAAAGTTTTTCATAGGTTTCAATCCACTCATCAACAGTAATTTTAGTTGCCAACTCTCCAATAAGTTTGTAAGGAATATCCTCGTTTTTTTTATAACGTATACAACTTTTACCCATATCTAATTTTTTTGGCGATGCTTTTGTATGAGCTTCTGTAAACCACTTTAATAATTTAGCATCGGCATAAATACCCATGTGATAAATGGCTATAAAATTTTTTTGCGATGCTAATCCCATAAAAGGCAATGGATCTGTAGGTTTGCAATGATACCCTGCAGGATATTTACTGTGAGGTACAGAATAGGCCATCATTCCATAATTCATACCTTCCTTAAAACCTTTTGGTAAGTTTTTTATAATTATTTTACGCAACTCGGTCATTGCTTTTTTTCTGTCTTCTGGCAGTTCGGCTATGTAAGCATCTGCCGTAGTGGCTTTTGATTTCATGACTTTTATTTTTCTAATACATTTTTTAAATTAGCTAATCCTTTTTCATAATCATCTCCCAACATTTTTTCCATATTCATAAACAATTTCATTAAGTTCATGGGATATGCCATTTTACTTTCAAAACCCCAAGCCACTTTAGTAGTACTATCGTTTATTGCTTTGGCATTCATAAAGGCTTTTGCTGTACTTGGCCACGGTTCAATAAATTTTAATTCTGTGTCTAATTTCTCACCCTCTACTATACCTGTAATAGTTTGTGAGCCCTTTCCTACATCTTTGTTACCCTCCCAAGTATTTACAAACCCTACTGCACCATCTGTACCTGTAAAGCTAGTTTTTATGTTGGGATCCATTTTAGCCCAAACACTATAATTAGGCTGATTTTTTATCAACTTAATGTAATCAAATACTTGTTGCTTTGGCTTATTAATGACCACTTCCTTACTTACATTTAAATCTTTACTCACAAATAAAGCAACTACAAGTGCAATCACAATTAAGCTTACTATAAAAAGTAAAATGCGTTTTACTATTCTCATAAATTATTTTTAGAAGTGAAAAATAAATAAAAAACCCAGACTTTACAAGCTTGGGTTCAACTTTTTATCCTTGCATACTTTTTGGAATATTATGCAATGCAATTCTGTTACCTTCACTATCCATAAACACAGCCATATCGCCATACTCTGGGCTTATTTCCATACGTGGCACTATTGTTTTTCCTCCAGCGGCTCCTACTCTATCCATAAAAATTTGCACATCTGGGTTTCCGTTTAGGTAAATCAATGGTCCATCTGTTAAGGAAGGTTTATGAAAACCGCCAGTATCTACCAATGCACCGCCAACGCCATTCATCGGATCGTCTAACGGAAACATTCGCATTTTCATATTGTCCATTTCTATCGGCTGCATTTTTATTTGAAAAACAGCCTCGTAAAATTGTTGTGCCCTGTTAATGTCTGTTGCTGGTATTTCAAACCAGCTAATGGCATGTTGCATAATTTTTAATTTTTTATTAGTTAATATCTTTTGCTTTTTAAATTATTTTTTACGCCTGTATTCCAAATCATATTCTGTACTCCAGCTTACGCCATTATTTTTACTTATTTGACCATGCTGCCGCATTTTATTAGTTGATAAATTAGTAAATGTCATTTTACGTATTGCAATAGTGTCTTTACTTATTTTAAAAGGCGTACTAGTATAAATTATTTGATTATTTTCAAATTTACCAATTAAGTATTCGTTAGTGCCTCCAACATTATCTACCCATGTTTGTTGCCATTGTTTTGTAGCGGCATTATATGTATTAAAGCTTTTGCCAGCATAGCGTAAACCCTGTTGTAATGCGGTACTTGTCCATTCTTCTAAAATAACACAACTATCAAGTATTAATGTTATTTTACTATCCCCAGCTTTTTGACCATTAGTGCCAAAGGCTTCCCATTGACCAAGCCAAAAATCAAACTGGCGGTATACAACATTGCTACAAGGTAATTTTTGGGCTTGTGTAGCATTTGTAAGGTAAAATAAAATTGTAAGTAAAATGAATTTT
Organism: Bacteroidota bacterium; assembly: GCA_031408315.1. GTDB lineage: Bacteria > Bacteroidota > Bacteroidia > Chitinophagales > Chitinophagaceae > Ferruginibacter. The sequence continues at coordinate 16,990 of JANNWD010000256.1, read as the reverse complement.
TTCATTGTTCAATTTTTATCAAAATACTACATTATACAATTTTTATCAAGCTTTATTTTATAAGCGGTAGTGCAATTGTTTTAACAACTTGTTTTTAGAAAGTGCTTAATATATTGGCATAAAAAAAGCCGTTACTCATCAAAGCAACGACGTTTAATAAATTTATTTAAGTACTATTTTTTTATCAATTTTTGTGTAATTCCGTTTTCAAACTTAATAAAATACATGCCACTAGAATATTTACTTATATCTAAAGTAGTGCTACTTTGTTGTATTGTAAATACCTGAAGTGTTTTACCGTTAGCATCAGTTAATAAAGCCTTTGTGTTTATTACTGATGAGGTTGTGGTAATAGTTGTGGTTGTAGTTGCAGGGTTAGGATAAATATTTATACTATTATACAAAGCAACGTTCAATAGCACCACATTACTGTAAGTAATTTTACCATTGTTATCTATTTGTTTAATGCGGTAGTAAGCTTTGCCTGTCAAAGTTTGTGCCTCGGTAAATGTGTAGCTGTTCATTCCATTTCCCTTACTAGTTAAAGTGCCTATTGTTGTGTATGCACTTCCTGTTAAAGACTTTTGTACTTCGTAGGTAGCTACATTATTTTCTTGTACTTTAAATGTAATATTTGGTTGCTTTAAAGTGTTAAGTACGCCGTTAAAAGCTATCCAACGAATAGGGAGTATGCCAACCTGTGTTTTTACAAAAAAACCACTAAAGCCTGTTACATCAAAACTTACTTCCCACCGGCTTGCGGTTGCATTCCATACAATATCTGCGTCGGCAGGGTTTATGGTTTCGGGTGTGCCGGTGTATGACTGAGGTAAACCGCTACCATTGCTGCTTACACCGCTTCTTTTTTCTATTAATAAATTTGCAATACCAGTTGCATCGGCTGAGCCTGTGGGTAAATCTATTGTGCTTACTGAATTAAAATCGTCAAAATCTTGTTGGGTAAAATATAAGGTAACCTTACCAGTTGCTGTGGTAGCATTGGTTGCAGGTGTAACTTCGTAATGGCGTTTTACATAGTTACTAGGTTGATTAGCCTCTACCCAAATGCTGCTGTTTATAATGCCTGTAACAGGGTTTGCACCTATGGCATTTACCGTTTGTATCAAATTATTATTTACATCGCAGTTGCAATTAAGTGTTGCACTTTGTAGCTCTTGGTTAAAAGTGGTAGCGGTAGCATTTGCAATTTTATTTGCAGGCGAACAATTGCCCAAAGCCCAAAGCTCAGCACCATAGGCAGTATCGGCACTTATATAATTAGCTACAAAAAATAATTTGTGCGATATGCCGTTTGTAACATCTACTAAGTAATTGGGATTAGATGGGTAAAAACCTACATTAATATCTTTCACTATTACAGTACCTACGGCAGTACCATCGGTTTTCCAAAGCTCTTGTCCATTTGTGGTATTATTTGCAGTAAAATATATAATACCATTTACATTGGTAATCCTTGTAACACTTGCACTATTCATACCAGTATTTATATCTTTTACCATTTCTGTACCTATTAATGTACCATCGCTTTTCCATAATTCAACCCCATTAATGTTGTTAGTTGCTGTAAAATATAATGTGCCGTTAACGTTGGTTAAATTTGTTGGAAACGATGCTTCGGTTCCTACATAAATATCTTTTACCAATGTAGTGCCAATTGCTGTACCATCGCTTTTCCATAACTCTTGCCCATTAGTAGCGTTTTCGGCAGCAAAAAACAATATTCCGTTTACATTGGTTAATGATTGAGGCCCACCGTTACCACCTACATAAATATCTTTTACCATTACTGTTCCAGCTGCTGTACCATCGCTTTTCCAAAGCTCAATGCCATTAATACCAATTGAACCAAAAAACAATATGCCATTTACATTTGTTAAACTATAAGGCGAAGAAGAATTGACTCCCACATTAATATCTTTTACCATTATAGTACCAGCAGCTGTGCCATCGCTTTTCCAAAGTTCTATGCCATTAACGCCATCATCGGCAGTAAAATATAATATGCCATTTACATTGGTTAAGCCACTAGGCGATGAAGGATTTACACCTACATTAATATCTTTTACCATTACTGTACCTGCAACTGTACCATCGCTTTTCCAAAGTTCTATACCATTAATACCATCTTCTACAGTAAAATATAGTGTGCCATTTACATTGGTTAAATAGTCGGGGTTTGAATCTGTACTCCCTACGATAATATCTTTTACTATTACTGTACCAGCAGTAGTACCATCACTTTTCCATAACTCCATACCATTTACAGGCTCAAATGCTACAAAATACAACAAACCGTTTACACCGGTTAATTTTGAAGGGTTCGAAAAAAGACCACCTGGATTAATATCTTTTATCATAGTAGTTCCTACTTGTGTACCATCACTCTTCCACAATTCTTGGCCATTTCCAAAATTATCAAGTGCACTAAAAAATAATGTGCCATTTACATTGGTTGAGTTGGTTATTTGAGAAGCTGTTGCGCTATAATTTATATCTTTTGTTTGTATTGTACCACTTGCGCTACCATCACTTTTCCAAAGCTCTAAACCATTACCACCATTGGTAGCTCTAAAATACAAATTGCCATTTACGTTGGTTAAACTATTAGGAAAAGAATTTGCACCTACATTAATATCTTTTACCAACATAGTACCTGCATTGGTGCCATCACTTTTCCAAAGTTCAGTACCGTTAGTACCATCATTTGCCGAAAAAAATAATATACCATTTACGTCAGTTAAATTTAAAGGGTTAGAACTAGAAGTTCCAGCAAAGATATCTTTTACCAACACTGTGCCTGCAGCTGTACCATCGCTTGTAAAAAGTTCTGCCCCAGCGTTGCTTCTTATAGCCCTAAAAAATAATGTACCGTTTACATTTGTAAGAAGTACAGGGTTAGAGTTAAGCGTACCTGTATTAATATCTTTTACCAATACAGTACCTGTTTCAGTTCCATCGCTTTTCCAAAGTTCAATTCCAATAAAATTACCTCCTACAATAACACTACTATTAGCAGCAAAAAATAAAACACCGTTTACATTTACTAACGACGAAGGGCTAGCATTACCACCTACATTAATATCTTTTACCATTACAGTACCTGCTTCTGTGCCATCGCTTTTCCATAACTCTGTACCATTTATACCATTATTGGCAGCAGTAAAAAAAGCCGTGCCATTTACATTGGTAATGTTACTAACTCCAGAAGTAAATGAATCCTGCTCATATATATTTTTTACCATTACAGTGCCTGCTTCTGTGCCATCGCTTTTCCATAACTCAGCACCGTTTACCGTACCATCGTTGGCTCTAAAAAACAATGTACCATTTACATTGGTTAAATTTGTAGCACTTGAACCTGCAGCTCCAACATTAATATCTTTTACCATTACTGTACCTGCTTCTGTGCCATCACTTTTCCATAGTTCGTTTCCATTTGTTGCATTTGTTGCAGTAAAAAACAAAACGCCATTTACATTGGTTAAGTTTGTAGGTATTGAAGATAAGCTACCCACAACTATATCCTTTAACATTACCGTACCTGCCTCGGTGCCATCACTTTTCCAGAGCTCTTGACCTGCATCTCCACTAGTTGCCGAAAAATATAGCACTCCATTTACATTAGTTAAATTTGTAGTGTTAGATCCATTAGTACCAACATAAATATCTTTTACCAATACGTTACTATAACCATTGTTTTTGTAAAGTTCTACACCGTTAAAACCATTGTCGGCTGTAAAGTACAATACCCCATTTACTTTAACCAAACTTGTAGGGTTGCTATTTCCTGTATAGTTTATTGTTGGGTTTATATCTTTTACCAAATATGGGCTTTGGGCAAAAATGTTGGTAAGTGTAGTTAAAATAATTACTAGGAGTAAAAATGATTTTTTCATAAAAGATTTTTTTGGTTGTTGTGATAAACCTGAATTCTTCATTATTATCACAAACCATTTTTAAATATTGTATAAAATTATCCCAAACAAATATGTATGTTTTTACTAGATGATAACTTGGTTGTATTAAATGAGCAACTGTGATAATTAATGGATGACTTTTTTTTGAAAGAAAATGCTGTTTAAATGTTTAATTTTGTAAGGACTATGCAAAAGACCTACAAATGCCTAATTGCCGATGATAGCCTTATAGATAGGGATGTTATGGAAATGTATGTAGGCAAAATAGATAGCTTACAAATAGAAGCAGTTTGTGTAAATGGCTTAGAGGCTGCAGAAGTAATAAAGCAAAAAAAAATTGATATTGTTTTTAGTGATATTGATATGCCCGATTTATCTGGTTTAGAATTGAAGCAAAGCCTACAACAAGCACCTGTTTTTATTTTTATAAGTTCGTTTGCCGAGTATGCTGTGGATAGCTATCGTTTAGATGTGATAGATTTTATAGTAAAACCCGTTACCCTTGCAAGGTTACTAAAAGCTACCAATAAAGCTATTGAATACATTGAGCTAAAAAAGAAAGCCACAAGTAATACAGAAACTACTGAAACGTTGCCAGCAAATACAACCAATCATTTTTTTATTAAAGAAGATAATGGTTATACTCGTATAGATAATGCCAGCCTGCTATACATAGAAAGTATGGGCAACTTTAGCAAACTACATACACAGCAAAAAAACCATATTACATTGTTAAGCCTTAAAAACATGGAGGAGCAATTAAGCGTTAGCCAGTTTAAAAGAGTACACAAACAATTTATTATAAACTTACAGCATATTCAATCTATAAACGGTGTAGGAAATGAGGTAATACTAACCAACAACCAGATACTACCCATTGGAGCATCGTATAAAGCGGCTTTGTTAGAAACGATAAATGCATCTATTTTATTAAGATAGGGGTAACGTTTCTGTTGGTAAGCTAATTGTAAAAGTTGTTCCCTTATCATTATTTATTGCACTTATTTTGCCACCCATTTGTTGTGTAAATGTTTTGCATAGTAATAATCCCAAGCCAGTTCCTTTTTCATTTGCAGTTCCTCTTTTACTTTCAGCTTGTTGTTGTGTATTGCTGTTAAATATTGTAAGTTGTTCAGGTTGCATACCAGTACCATTATCTTGTATATTAATATTGCAGCCGTTTGTGTAATACTCGGTGCTAATAATTACTTCAGCATTTTTATATGAATACTTAATGGCATTGCTTATTAAGTTTCGTAAAATAGCGGTCGTCATATTTGCGTCGGCGTTAATAAATGTACCTGTGGCAATAGTATTTTTAATGATAATGTTTTTAGGTTGCCAATGATGTTGTAAAGTATTGGCAACTTCTGTTACCATTGTTGCTATGTCAATTTTTTCTTTTACGGGTTTAAACCCTTGCATTTGCGATGCTGCCCAGTTTAGCAAATTATTCATTAAGGAAGAGGTGTAACCAAGATTTTGCTTTAGCTCTTTTGCATAAATAGCCAGTTTTTCTTGAGGCATATTGCCATCTTCCAAAATATTTATAAAAGAAATTAAAGAATTTACCGGTGACCTCATATCATGGCTTACCACACTAAATATTTTATCTTTTACACTACCTAACTTTTCAAGCTCAATTTTTTGTTTGTTTATTACAATATTTAATTTTTTTGTTTTGCGGCGGTCATAAAAAATTAAAGCCCCAACTAGCAATGCTAATGCAATTAAAAGAGCTAAAAATATTTTTACTTTTTTATCAAATCCTATTTGTAATTGCTGCTGTTGTAATTTACCATCGCTTATTTGTTGTACTAGTTTATAATCATTTTCTTTTACCGAAAAATCAAGCTGTAATTGTTTACGGGTTATTTCCTTTTCTTTATCTGCATTAAAAATAGAGTCTTTTACCGCTATCGAATTTTTGTAAAATATAAAGGCACTGTCGTATTGGTTTGTTTTTGCAAAAACGGCACTTAATAACTCAAGAGAATTTTGTTGTAGCAACAATAACCCAGTTTCTTTGCCAATAGTAAGACTCTGTTGTAAATAGCTTTTACTTTTGGTAAAGTTGCTGATATTATAATAGAAATTACCCAATGTAAAAATCAGGTTTCCGTACTCTTCCTTTTCATCTTGCGGTATGGTTTTTAGGGCCGATTGATAATAAGACAGTGCTATGGGGATATTTCCTTTATTTTCATAGATAGTGCCAATATCTTTATTGATTGGACCAATTAATGTTTTAGCACTTTCGGCATTTTTAGCAATTTTTAAAGCACTATCTAAATAGGTTAGGCATTGGTTGTATCTTTCTATTGGCATTATATTTAATTTTATTAAATCACTATCTGCGGCTATTTTATAACTTAATGCTAATCCTTTGTATGCAATTGCAGTTCCATAGTGCAAGCCATCTTCCTGTGTTTTAAAAATAGCAAGTGCTTTATTTATGTAGGCTACGGCAAGTATGGGATTGTTTACGCTATTATAGGTATCTCCCATATTCATATAACTACTACTTAAATTATCCGTACTCCCCAGTTCCGTATATAAGGCAATAGCAATTTGTTGGGCTTCTAAAGATTTACTATAATCAGGAATGCTGCCATACAAAGCACCAAGGTTTAAATAAAAACTAGCTGTTACATATTTATCATTTCTTTTTTTTGCCAAGGCAATGCCATTATTATATGCTTCAATGGCTTGCAGGTATTTTGCTTTGCCGTGGTAGCAAAGTCCCAGCCTTTCGTAAATGGTAGTTTGAGAAAAAGTTTGTGGTAATTTTTTTGCTACTGTTAAAGCTTTATCAGCAAATTCCTGTAGTTTATTAAAATTATTAAGCCTCGTATATTGTTTAAAAACATTAATAAGGTAAACTACTTTTTGAGAGTCTTCTTTATTATAATTATTACAAACAGTTAATAGGCTATCAATTTTTTTTTGTTGTGCTGTACAAAAAAAAGAAGGAAGAATAAAAAAGAGGAGAAATAAGTTTTTCATTTGCTTGAACACAAACTTAAGGCATATAAGAAGGCAAATGTAATTTTGTTTTACAATTATATATTGTGTAGTTGTAATTTTTTAATCTGCGATGCATCAAATTATTTTTTCCATAAATATTTATTTTACCTGCATTTACATTTAATTAACAAATTGCTTGTGTAATTCGTAAAGCATTTTCATCCTAACTAACAAATCAACTGTTATGCAAACTTTTAAAGATGCCCGTTATTTTCAAATTTTGTTTCAAAGTATTTTTTTAAGCTACGGTATTTTTTACTTGCATTGGAATGCCGATTGGTGGGTGTACACAACATACTTTGGCACAAGTATACTTACCCAATTACTATTTGAATATTTTTTAGGTAAAAAAGAAATTGCTTATTGGAAACGTATTCAGTTTTCTTTTCCATCGGTATTAATATCATCTTTTGGTTTGAGCTTATTGCTAAAAACAAATGCTATTGAAGTAGGTATATTGGCTGCATTTATTTCTATTGCAAGTAAATTTATACTAAAAATAAATGGTAAACATATTTTTAACCCAAGTGCATTAGGAATAGTAGTAACAATTTTACTAACTGATAAAGCATGGTTTAGCCCTGGGCAATGGGGAAGCGGTACACTATTATTGTTTGGCATTGGATGCCTAGGTTGTATTGTACTTACCAAAGTACAAAAGCTTGATACTAGCCTTGCTTTTTTAGGCACATTTACTTCCCTATTATTTTTTAGACAAATAATTTTTTTAGGTTGGCCATTAGATTTTTTTGTGCAAAGCATTAGCACTGGTAGCTTATTATTATTTTCTTTTTTTATGATTACCGATCCTAAAACAATACCAAATAATAAATGGGCAAGAATAATTTGGTGCATGCTAGTTGCTTTTATTGCATTTTATTTAACCACATTTAAGTTTATAAATGGTGCACCAATTTATGTGTTGGTATTTGCACAACCGCTTGTGCCATTATTTGATTGGTTGTTTAAAGCCAAGCAATTTCAATGGAATGATTTTCTTTTTTCACACAACGAAACAACGATAACCAAGTTGACAAAGATATAACTGATTTTAAAGTTTGTGTACTTCGTAATCTTAGTTGCATTGTTAGAAATCTTAATAAACAATAAAAAAACAATTATGAAAAAAAAACAATTAATTTTTGCAAGCCTAGTAGCCTCAAGTATGCTGCTAATGAGCTTTTGCGGCTTTTATGTAAGCAAGGCAGACGGTACGTTAAAAAACAAAACCAGCCAAGTTATTTTAGTAAGAGATGGTAATAAAAATGTAATTACCATGTACAACGATTTTAAAGGCGATACTAAAGATTTTGCTATGGTTGTACCCGTGCCTACCGTTTTAAAAAAAGATGATATTAAAGTGGTAGATCAATACATTTTTCAAAAACTAAATGATTATAGTGCACCAAGGTTAGTAGAGTATTGGGACCAAAACCCTTGTTATGGATATGCCGATGACAAGGAAATGAAGAGTACTCCAATGGCTACTATGAGTGAAACTGTTGTAACAGGTGCATTAAAAAGAAGAGTAGCTGGTGTAAAAATAGAAGCCCAATACCTAATTGGCGAATACGATATTTTAATTTTAAGTGCTAAGGAAAGTAGTGGCTTAAAAGATTGGTTAAATGGTAATGGTTATAAAATACCTGCAAATGCCGAGGAAGTGCTTGACCCTTATATAAAAAGTAACCTAAAGTTTTTTGTGGTAAAGGTTAACGAAAAAGAAAAGGCAAAACTGAACACTAATTTTTTACGCCCTATTCAAATAAAATTTACATCGCCAAAGTTTATGTTGCCAATACGATTAGGTATGGCCAATGCCGATGGTGATCAAGATTTAATTGTGTATGCATTTACCCGTAAAGGAAGAGTTGAAAGTACGAATTACAGAAACGTAAATATTCCTACTGGTAATAATGTGCCGTTATTTGTACAAAAAAACTTTAGTGCTTTTTATGCCAATATATTTAATCATCAATGGCAAAATGAGGATAAAAATATTTCGTTTTTGGAATATGCTTGGAATGTAACACCAATAAACCAAATGAAATGCGATCCTTGTGTTGGTAATCCGCCAACGGAACAAGACTTGGTACAAAGTGGCGTTTGGTGGTTACAAGGAAAAGATTGGAACGATTACAGTGATGTTGATGAAGAAGATGAAATAGATAACGGCAGCCGCAATGTACATTTTAGCCGTTTGCATTTTAGGTACAATCGAAAATCTTTTCCACAAGATTTAATGTTTCAGGTAACGCCTAATCAAGAAAATTTTCAGGCCCGTTATGTAATTACACACCCTGCAAAAGGCGACTTAAGTTGTGAGCCTGGTAAAAAATATTTAAAAGAATTAAAAGTAAGGCGTAAAAAAGAATTGAACGAGTTAACAAAATTAACTGGCAAGGATATTAGTAGCTGGCAAGATATGGCTACTAATGATAGCGAAGAAATTGCTAATGATGATGTGGCTTATAACACCATCATAAAAGAAAAAAATAATGAAGAAGATAATCATTCTTCTACAGGCATTTTATCGCTTGCAGCATTAATGTTGGGTGGTGCTGGTTTAATGCGATACAAAGGAATGATTTAAAAGTTGGTCATACAGAGTAGTGGTTATAGCCGCTCTATTTCTATAGAGTGGCTTTTTTGTTTCACACAACAAAAAATAAAGATTACTATTAAACCACGTAAACGATTTGAAAGCATTGTGTACTTAATTTCCTGTATTTCGTTGTGTAAAATAATTTTACTGCCTAACGCCGCCGTCTCTTTGCCTACGCATAGATGGCTCAATTTCTTCTTTAAATCTGTTCATTTCTTCTTCTGTAAATACCTCTTTTAATTTAGCATCTCTTTTTTTTACCAGCTCTTCTCTTGCCGCTTGCATTGCTTCTCTATCAAAATTACCACTTGCTCTTATTTCTTCCATCTTAGCATCTTGCTGTTTGTACATATCTAAAAAGATAGCATCTACTTTAGCCATTTTTGCAGTATCTAGTTTAAAGGCTTCCTCAATTTTGTCGTGTAAAGGTTTTAACCTTTCCTCTGGTGTACGGCGTTGAAAACCGCCTTGTGCATACATAGTGGCTGTGCCTACCAAAAATACTGTTACCAATAATAAAATTTGTTTTTTCATTTTATATAGTTTAAAAATTATTTTTTCTTTCTTTCCCATATTTTGTAGAACAACGAATCAAATTTTGGCAATTGCTCCGCCGTACAAATTTTTCGTATTCCAGCAAAGTGTGTAAGCATTTGTTGATCCATAATTTTTTGTTGCTCTGCATTTTTGGCAACCGTTTGTAAAATAGCACTATCGCTAAAGCCTTTTGCACCCAACTCTTTTAGCTGCTGCTGCTTATTGTTTTTTATAGAGTCAAAATCGGCTTTCATTTTTTCTTTGTGTTGCTTGCTAAGTAAATCTACGTGTTGCAATTGTACATCATTAAAACCAATTTCAGCTTTTAAAAAAGCGGCCATTTTTGCACTTCTGTCTTCTCTTTTATTTCCTCTATTATCTTCTTTATTATTTAAAAAGAAAAAAAGCATTGCAATATTACTTATTAGCAATAGCCCAATAATAATCAAATACAATTTACTTTTAGGTGAGGTATTATACATTATGGTTCAATATTTTCTGTGTAATTTAATGCTGTAATATTTGTGTTGTATTCATCTACACCAACGATTTGGTCATTAATTGGTGTAGCATTGGTATTGTAATTTTTTGCAATAACAATAACATTTACCGCTACAACAACTAGCATACAAGCTGCTGCAATAAGCGGCTTGCTAATAAATTGTAAAACATTATCCCACACCGATGAACTGTTGTTTTGTATTTTTGCATTTAGCCGTGTAAGTAAATAGGGCTTACCTGTTGCTTTTTTTACATCATCTAAGCTATTCAATGCTTCATTAACCCAGTTGTTTATATTTTCTTTTTTAATCATGGTGCTAAGCAATATTTTTATAATAATAATCTTCTAATATTTTTTTCAAATTTGTTTTAGCTCTTGCAATTAACGATTCCGTTGCTTGTAGCGATATGTTCATTATCTCAGCAATATCGCCATATTTTTGGGCGTCTACTTTATGCAATGTAAAAGCTATTCGTTGGTTATTGGGCAATTGTTGCATGGCTTTAAAAAGATGTGTTGCCATTTCTTTTTTTTCCATTGCCACACCTGGGTGATGAAATTCTTTTACCTCCATTGCCTCATTTTTATTACCACTCCAAATGCTTTGTACAAAACCAAATCGTTTTTTTCTTTGTTGTTTTTTTAAATAATCTAATGCTTTTGTTATTGTTATTTTATACAACCAAGTACTAATTTTTGCATCTCCTTTAAACCCCTTAACCGACTGATACACTTGCATAAAAACCTCTTGTGTTATTTCATCTGCATCATTTTCATTTTGCACAATACCCAATGCGGTATTGTAAACCATGTTTTGCCATTCATCTATCAGCTTTTTAAAAGCTTGCTCATTTCCTTGCTGTAGTGCTACAATTAATTCGGGTTGGTTCAAAACAAATCATTTATTCAAATTAAATATACTTAAAAATTAGGAACTCCGCCACCCACTCCGTTTGGTCTAAATTGTTGCCTATCGCCACCTTCTCTATTATTTTGGGTAGCAGTTGCTTTACCAATATTTTTAAGTTTGTAGGTAAACGTAAGCATAAAATATTGCTGTAGTACATTAGTTTGTACATCTTCTATATAATCACTATTAATTGTACGAACAATACTTTGGTTTTGTTTTAATAAATCAAATACACTCAACTTAAGCTCTCCACTTTGTTTTTTAAATATTTTTTTACCTAGGGCTGCATTCCACAACCAAAATCGTTGATTAAAGCCATCTGCTAATCCGCTATATACATTACCATTAACATCATTTTGTAAAAACCAGCCCTTTTTGTTTAATAAATTTAACTGTGCTCCTGCTACTTGATTAGTATATTTTGTGGCTGTTGCATTTGTTGTATTTGTTGATGAGTTATTAAAGTTTACATTGTACGATACATTAAAATCAACATACTCGTTAATATTACTTGCTAAAACTAATCCTGTATTAAAGGTATTTGTAGTTGTCATTGTTTTTACTGCATTTACAATACCTGGCAGGCTTGAATAATTATATCCTGCACTTAAGTTTGCCGTAGTTTTTAATTTTTTTATAGGCATACTGTATGTAAATAATGTTCTTATATTTTTGTATCCATCTACATTAATTGGTTTTGATAGTTGTGAGCCTGTAAGTATGGTGCTTTTTTGAATAACCGTATCTGCTTTTAATATGGTTGTACCAGTGGTTATAAAATCATTGGCCGTTTGCAAAAACAAATTGGCAAAAAAACTATTTTGCGTTTTTGTATTGGTATAAGTATATCTAGCATTCAAAAAATGAGTGTACGATTGTTTTAAATTGGGGTTGCCAATACTTACCCGTATTGGGTTAGTAAGATTTAATACATCTTGCAATTGAGTTACACTAGGAAAATTAGTATTAGCTCTATAAAATAAACGAATATTGCTATAGTTAGATATTTTTTTACGCCACATTACATTAGGTAAAATATTACTAAAGGTTTGATTTACTTTTGTGGCCGTAGGAAATTCTCTATCACTTTGTAATTTTGATGTTTGAAAATTTAGCCCAAAAGATAATTGCTCATCTCTGCTTTGCCCTAGCCTGTAATTAACGCCCATATTATGAGTAGTAATAGTATTATCAAACCTATTACTTAGTGTAGTATCAAATATGGAATACTTACCACCATCATAACTAAACGTTTGTTGGTCGGCTTTATTTTTTTGTACAGTAGGGGTATAATCAAATTGCAATTGTGCTTTTTTACCAATAGGCTCAGTAAAAGCTATATTACCACCAATAGTTGTACCGTTGGTAGCGTTATCTGTAAATCTATTTAATAAAGAATCTTTTATGCCTGATGGTCTGTAAAATCTATACTGATTATCTATTATTGTTTCGCCGTCATTTTTACTAAATGTAGTATTAAAACCTAAGGATAATGTACGACCTCTTTTTGCAAAGCTATGACGGAACATGACGTTGTTTCTAATATTAAATCCATTTCTATCTGCACCCGTAGTGCCGTTAGATACATTGGTACTATCGTTTATGGCATAAAAATTTTCGGCAAATGTGCTGCTAAACGATTTGTTTTTTTGAAAGCTTACAGATGGAATAATAAACAATGTATTTGAAGAATCTATTTTATACTCCATTCTCAAATTAAACCTATGGTTATAGTTGGTAGATGTAGAATTTGTTTCTTGATGGGTAAATAAATTTTTTGTACTGCCAAACGTTTCTCTATTGCTTACACTTTCATTTTCATTTTTACTTTGGTTAAAAAAGTAACTACCACTAAGTGTTAGTTTTTTATTGTACACATTGCTAAAGTTTAACCCAAAAGCATTAGTTTGATTGATACCGCTACTTTGCCCAACGCTAAAATTATTTTGCCCTCCAAAACCACCACCACCCATGCCGCCGCCACGGTTACCGCCACCACCGCTGCTTGTAACACCCAACAAATCTTGTGATGCAAAATTTTGTTGATTTATATTATTGAAATTACCAACAACAGAAAGCCTTCTATCCCCTTTAAAAAAACTTACATTGCCTCCTGCATTATAGGTATTTTGGGTACCAGCTCCTGCAAATACTCTTCCAAACTGCCCATTACGAATACCCGATTTTGTAACAATATTTACTGTTTTTACAGAGTTACCATCATCAAAACCAGTTAGCTGGGCTTGGTCACTCAATCTATCAAACACTTGTATTTTATCAATAACATCGGCTGGTAAATTTCTTAAAGCAGCTGTAGCATCGTCACCAAAAAAATCTTTACCATCAACGGTTACTTTACGTACTTGCTCACCAGCGGCGGTAACGGTACCATCTCTAGCAACGGTAATACCCGGTAATTTTTTAATAATGTCTTCTGCAGTGGCATCTGGGTTTACTTTAAATTGGCTAGCACTAAACTCTGTAGTATCGCCTTTTTGCCTTACTGGCTGTGCTTTTGCAACTACAGTTACGCCTGTTAAATCGGTTGCAATTTTTGCAATAGCAAATGGTATGGCCGTTTTATTGCTTGCTTGTAAATTAATTTTTTGTTCAATTTTTTCGTAACCACTGTAGCTAATTTTTACAACGTAGGTATTTGCGTTTAAGTCGTTAAATGTAAAACTACCATTAACATCTGTTGCTTTATACTTTTTCTCGGTACTGTCTTTTTGATTTATTAATGTAACTGTTGCTCCTATAATAGCCACTTTATTCGATTTATCAGTTACTATTCCTTTAAGGGCTATGTTTTGGCTATGGGCATTGTTAAATAGTATAATTAGTATAACAATGGTTACTATTTTTTTAAATAAAAATTTTACTTGCATAAGCTATTAGACGATGAGTTCTAAAAAAACTGTCGGCATAAATAAAAAATTTCTTTAAAAAAGATATTTAGGTATAAAATAGATTGGCTTTTAACAAAATACTGCCATCATTTAGGCACATAATACAGTTTTTACAATTAACTTGCAGCCCTAAAAGTATAATAATGGAGTATAATAAATTAGTAAGTGTTACTGGATTAACAGGCTTGTTTGAGCTAATTTCTTCAAAGGCAGATGGCGGCGTTGTTCGTAGTTTAGAAGATAATAGTACAAAATTCGTAAGTAATAGAATACATCAATTCTCTCATTTAGAAAGTATAGAAATATATACAATAGCCGACAATGTTAACTTAGTTGATGTGCTTAGTGCTATGAAAAGTAGTAAAGAGAAACTGCCTGATGCTAATGATGCAAAAGCGGTAAAGGGGTATTTTGAAAAAGTATATCCAGCCATGGATTTTGTAAGAGTTTACGGTAGCGATATGAAGAAGATGATAAAATGGTTTAGTGTAATTGATAAAAATAAAATCGAAATTAAATTATCGGAAGCTGGTGAAAATATTGCTCAAGAAAATATGGTAGCAAAAACAAAACCAACAGAAGCTAAAACGGCATCTATAAAAAATAATGCTCCGGCAAAAAAAATAAATAGTCCTCGTAAAATGGCGTAATGTTTTGAGCCAAAGTTGAAATGGATTTTGACTGATTTACATGATAATAATTTTTAAAAAACATCCTGTTAACTTTTGTTGGTGGGATGTTTGAATTTTAATAACTCACTACTCACCATGTACACTGCAAACATACAAAAACTACAACGTCAATTTATTCCAGTAAATTTTGCTTTAACCGATTGGAATAGCTTAGAACCTTTTTTTAAAACTTTATTGGAAAGAGAAATAGCAACCAAAGAAGATTTAGAACAATGGCTTAACCACCAAAGCGAATTAGAAGCATTAGTTAGTGAAGATGCTTGCTGGCGACAAATTAAAATGACCTGCGATACAGAAAATAAAACGCTTGAAGAAGCATTTACTTTTTTTGTACTAGAAATACAGCCTAAAATACAACCACTGGCAGATGCGTTAAATAAAAAATTAGTAAACAATCCTTTTGTAAATGAATTGGATGCTGATAAATATTTTACCTATTTGCGTAGCGTAAAAAAAAGTATTGATTTATTTAGAGAAGAAAATATACCACTACAAGCAGAGCTTGCTGTATTACAACAGCAGTATGGTGTAATTACTGGCAAAATGACTGTAACGGTTGATGAAAAAGAATACACCTTACAACAAGCCGCAAAATTTTTAGAAAGCCATAATAGAAATAAAAGAGAAGAAGTTTACCATAAAATACAAAGCCGAAGATTAGAAAATACTGAAGAGCTAAATAATTTATATAATCAATTGATACAAAAACGTAATCAAGAGGCTGTTAATGCAGGTTTTGAAAGCTATACGGATTATCGTTTTAAAGAATTAGGAAGATTTGATTACACCAAACAAGATTGCTTTAATTTTCATGAAGCCGTAAAGCAACATGTATTACCACTCGTAAATATCATCTACCAAAAAAAGAAAGAAAAATTAGGACTAGATACTTTACGACCATGGGATATTGACGCTGAGCCAACAGGTACACAACCCTTGCATCCATTTACAACAAGCGATGAATTAATAAATAAAACTATAGAGTGTTTTACAAAACTTCGTCCGTTTTTTGGGGAATGTTTGCAAAAAATGCAACAGCTTAATCACTTAGATTTAGAAAGCCGCAAAGGCAAAGCACCTGGCGGCTACAATTGCCCGTTAGCCGAAAGTGGTGCTCCATTTATTTTTATGAATGCCGCTGGCCAAATGCATGATGTAACCACCATGGTACATGAAGGCGGCCATGCAGTGCATAGTTTTTTAGCTCATCCATTAGCGTTAAGTGGCTTTAAAGAATACCCTATGGAAATAGCCGAAGTAGCTAGTATGGCAATGGAGTTGTTTAGTATGGATGAATGGGAAACTTTCTTTAACCATGCAGATGATTTGAAAAGAGCCAAAGAACACCAACTAGAAAGAGTGATAACTATTTTCCCTTGGATAGCTATTGTAGATAAATTTCAGCATTGGATATATGCCAATCCTACACACACCAACGAACAACGTACTGAAAAATGGAACGAAATTTTAGCAGAATTTAAAGATGATGTTATTGATTACAGCGGCTTAGAAGCTTATCGCAGCAATGCTTGGCAACGCCAACTACATTTGTTTGAAGTTCCTTTTTATTATATTGAATATGGTATTGCACAATTGGGTGCCATTGGCATGTGGATGCAGTTTAAAAATAATAAGCAAAAAGCAATGGATAACTATTGCAACGCATTGGCTTTAGGCGGCACTAAAACGTTACCAGAACTTTATAAAACTGCAGGCTTAACATTTGATTTTAGCCCAGAAAGGATCAAGGTGTTGATGGAGTTTGTGGAGGGGGAAATGGGAAAATTATAAAAACTTATTCTTCCTCTATAGTTAACTCTATATGGCTATTCATTATAATGTTGTAAATAACTAGCGGATGTGCATATAT
>JANNWD010000255.1:0-1808 GCA_031408315.1 Bacteroidota bacterium | reverse complement strand
TGAAGGCGGGGTCGATGCCACGTTCGAACCGGTAGCGGGCGTCGGAGTTGATTTTAAGGGCGCGGCCGGTTGTGGCGGTGGTGATCGGGTCCCAGTAGGCGGATTCGAGGAAGACGTCGGTGGTGTCTGGGGTGCAGCCGGAGGCTTCGCCGCCCATGATGCCGGCGAGGCTTTCTGGGCCGTTGTCATCGGAGATGAGGATTTGGCCTGCGCCTATGGTGTAGGTTTTGCCGTCTAGCGCCAGCAGGGACTCACCGCCCAAGGCCGCGTGAATGCGCAGGTTGCCGTGGACTTTGGCCGCGTCGAAGACGTGGAGCGGGCGGTTCAGGCCGTAAGTGAAGTAGTTGGTGATATCGACGAGCGCAGAGATGGGGCGCAGGCCGATAGCCTTGAGGCGGTCTTGCATCCAAGCGGGCGACGCGCTGTTTTTGACGCCGCGAATGACGCGACCTGCGAAAATGGGGCAGGCTTTGGGTTTAAGATCGGCGTCGATGGAAACAGTGATCGGGCAGGGAAATTGGCCGCGGGCAGGGGTGGTGTTGAGGGGTTTCAGCGTGCCAAGTCCGCGTGCGGCAAGGTCACGCGCGATGCCACGCACACCAAGCGCATCGGGGCGGTTGGGGGTGATTTTGACGTAAATCATCGGGTCGTTCAGGCCGCGATAGTCGATGAACCGTGCGCCTAGGGGCGCGTCAAGCGGCAGGTCGATGATGCCATCGTGATCATCCGACAGCATGAGTTCACGTTCTGAACAGAGCATGCCGTTGGATTCCACGCCGCGAATGACGCCGGGTTTGAGATCAACCCCGGTGCCGGGCACATGGGTGCCGACGGGGGCGAAGACGCCGATCAGGCCGGTGCGGGCATTAGGGGCGCCGCAGACAACCTGCACTTCTTCGGACGCGGCGTCAGGGCCATTCGGCCATGTTTCAACGCGGCACAGGCGCAGACGGTCTGCATTGGGGTGGGGCTGGGCTTCGATGACGCGGCAAATGCGGAAAGCGCCCAAGGTTTGTGCGGGGTTTTCAATGCCTTCGACTTCGTGGCCAACATCCGTGAGGGCATCCGTTATTTCATCTAGGCTGGCTTTGGTATCAAGGTGATCGTAAAGCCAGGAAAGGGTGAATTTCATCGCATAAGCCCATCAGAAAATTGCTTTTGCGGCTTAGCGCAAATTGGGGGCGAGGGGAAGGCGGGCGGGTTTGGTTTCTGATTTGGAAACGGGTTGTTTGCATGTGAGGGGCTGGTTGCCACAGTTTTGGTAAAATTGACGTGTAATCCCTGCGCATGGACCCAATGTTAAAAGTACCCGAAGGGCGAAGAACCCATAAAAGCTGGAAGCGCGCTTTGCTGATCGGGCTGACCATTTTGTTATTTATTCTTATTTTTGAAAAGTTCGGCGATCTGGCCGGGGTGATTACCGCCACGCAACTTGGCTGATCATTCCGGCATATGATCAGCAACGCTGGGCCGTTGTTTTCTGTGATGCGCGTCAAGCCAAGGCAGGGCGCGGGTTGCAAGGATATGCATCGGCTCGTCAAGGCAGGCTGGCGTTTCAAACACGTCAAGATAGTCAATACGCAATCCTCTGGCCCAACCCCTTCGGTTGGCAGGTAGAAAAGTTGGATGCGAATATCGTCATCTTGTGCCCAAAGGCCGTGCATCAGGGAATTTCCGTCCGGGGTTAGAAACCGCAAATTAATGTAGGCGGTAAAGCCGTAGCGGCTGCGTTGCAGGTTGATTGCCGATTTGCCACGTTTGGTTTCGCGCGCCCATGTGGTGCCTTTGCGGGTGTAGCCCATGGGCGT
>JANNWD010000254.1:0-2614 GCA_031408315.1 Bacteroidota bacterium | reverse complement strand
TAAAGCCGTAGCTTAATTATTTGTAATTCCGAGGAATTAGAAACCTATTTTATATTTTCCCACTTATTTAGTTGAGTGGGATTTTTTTGTAAATTATTGGGGGAAATACTCATGGTATAAATCGCAGTAGGCTTTACCAATTACATTGTACGAAAATTTGGTTTGAGCATTTTGTGCTATTTGCTCTCTATTGTACTTAGCATAATTAGTTATCATGCTTTCCATAGCTGTGGCCAATTCGTCGATATTGTCGTTTATTAAAAACCCATTACTATCATTAATAACTTCGGCAATGCCTCCTAGGGTTGTTGATATTACTGGTGTGCCGCAGCAAAGAGATTCTAAAATTACACATGGCAAATTTTCAAATCGACTAAACATTACTAAAGCATTGGACTGCTGTAATGCCTCTGCTACTTTTGTGTAAGTGATTGATTCTTCAAAAAAAATATAATTGGTTAACCCCTTATGCTCTATTAATTCAACTAAATGAGTAGGTTTATTTCCTATTAAGTTCAGTTTAAATTTAATTCCTTTATTCAGTAAAAGTAGGTGAGCTTCAATTATTCCCTCTACATTTTTTTGAAAAGCCATAGTGGAAATATGGGAAAAGGTAAAAACTGTATTGCAAGACTCTTGATATTTAAAATAATTTATATCAACAACATTAGGAATTACTTTGTAATTAATTGAGGGGAAATTTTCTGCAATTGCTTCCCCTAAGTTTTTTGAAACTGGTACTAACAAACTTCCTTGTTTGAAAATATTTTTTGTGTATAAATACCTTAGTTTATTATTTATGAAAATATTAGGTACTGCTTTTTTATGATACCCTGTCCAATGTTCTGTAATTATAAAAGGTACTCCCCATTTCCGTTTTACCCACATGGCTAAAATACCTGCTTTAAAAGCTACATGCAAATGGGTAAGCCTAGGTATACCTGCATTTGTAACAAACTCTTTTATTGCTTTTTTATATAGATGAATATATTTTTTTTGAGATAGTAATTTATCAATAAAAGAAATACCAGTTATAATTGATTTATAGTAAATGATAACTTCAGTACAATTGGCAGTTTCATATTTCTCAACTTTACTATCGTTCGTTATAATTCCTTTTTCATCTTTTACTACATAAATAACATATTGGCTGCTATACAAACTAATGGCTTGTACATGGCGTTGTACAAAATCGCCATCAAAAAGGGATAGCTTATTAGGATACCAACTTGGTAAAACTAAAATAGTATTGCTTTTGGTATTTATCATTTACTAGTTTATCAATTGCTTATCCATTCCACTGCAAAAGTACATCGATAACTTTTGTAGGATCTAATTCGTAATACATAGGTAAGCGTAAAAGTGTATTGCTAAATTTTTCGGCATTTACCAGTTGCTGAATGTTATTATTGTTTTTATAAAATTGACTTGTGTGTAAACTAATGTAATGAAAAACAGCGTTTATATTTTTTGCATTTAAGTAATTTATTAAATCAGTTCGTTGTTGATTACTCTTACAAACTAAATAAAAAATATTGCCGTTATTAGTAGCATAGTTTGGATATATTGGAAGCTGAATACCAAAATTATTTGCCCAAGTTTTAAGTTGATTATTATATTGATTGGTATGCTTAATTCGTTTTTGTTGAATAGCCTCCATATTTTGTAATTGAGCCCATAAAAAAGCTGCTGTTACTTCCGATGGTAAAAATGAACTACCAACATCTACCCAATTATATTTATCAACTTCTCCTCTGTAAAATGCGGCACGGTTTGTTCCTTTTTCCCAAATTATTTCTGCTCTTTCAATAAATTGTTCATCGTTAATGGCTAACATTCCGCCTTCACCAGCCATTATATTTTTTGTTTCATGAAATGAAAAAGTAGACAAGTGTCCTATTGTTCCCAATGGTTTTTTAATGCCCTGTGCATCTTTATAAAAACTATCAATTGCTTGTGCAGCATCTTCTACTACCCATAAATTATTATTATTTGCTACATCCATCACTTCATCCATATTACAAGCAATACCGCCATAATGTACTACTACAATGGCTTTTGTTTTTATTGTAATTAAATTTTTAATTAACGCAGTATTCATATTAGGATGATTGGGTAAGCTATCTACAAAAATAATTTTTGCACCACGTAATACAAACGCATTCGCTGTTGATACAAAAGTAAAAGTGGGCATTATAACTTCATCCCCTTCTTTAACATTTAATAAAATAGCTGCCATTTCCAAAGCATCTGTGCATGATGTAGTGAGTAGCGTTTTTTTAAACCCATATTTTTCTTCAAAAAAATGTTGACACATTTTTGTAAACTTTCCATTACCAGAAATTTTACCTGTTTCTACAGCTTCTTTAATATAAGCGGTTTCGTTGCCAGTAAAATAAGGTTTATTAAATGGTATTAAGGGAGAATTACTCATTGTTTTTTTAGTAAATTATTGTAAGCAATTAAGCATAAATTATTATCCTTATCAATTATTTTGGCAACACATAAATAAGTATTTTTTTCTGCATTAAAATATGGCACACTAATTATAGCTTTGTAGTTTATATTGGCATACAAGGGTTGTAAAAAAGTATAGTTGTACGATAAAAATAAT
>JANNWD010000253.1:0-5377 GCA_031408315.1 Bacteroidota bacterium | reverse complement strand
GCCGCGGTCAACCGGGCCAATATTGACCGGCTCGACCTTGTCGGCGTTTCGCGCTGTAATAAACAGCATGGCCGTCACAAGATCGGAGATGTGCAGATAGGCTTTCTGCTGAGTCCCATCACCGAGCACGTCGAGGCTTGTAGAGCCACCGCGTAACTTGTTCACGAAATCAAGGATGACGCCATGCGTCGCGGGCACACCCACCACGTTGGGAAAGCGAAAAATATTGACGCGTTCGAGGAAGCTCTCTGCCGCCGCGCTCAATTGCGCTTCGGATGCCAGCTTCATCGCGCCATAATTTGAGATAGGGAAAAGTGGTCCAATGTCTTCGTGCAGCGCAACATCGCCGAGATCACCATAGATCGCCGAGCTGGACGCGAAATGCAGCGTCTTGACCCCATGCGTCTGCATCGCGCGCAATATCTCGAACGTGGTGAGAAACGTATCCTTATGATCGATGTCGGGGTTGGCGACACCGGCGGGAATGTCCGAATTGGCAGCCATGTGCCAGACGTCACCGATGCGGCCGAGTGCTGCAGCGGCCGCAAAAGCGCCTTCGCACGCCGCGCGGTCGGCCAGGTCCGCAACGATCAGCGGCAAAGCTGCGAGCATGGGGTCGCTCTCCAGATAAGCACGCTTGCCGTTCGACAGATTGTCGATGATCACTACGCGTTGCCCCTGGGCGACAAGCGCCCTGGCAAGGTTAGTGCCAATAAAGCCTGCACCGCCGGCGATGATCGAGATGTGGGGATTGTCCATGGAAACGCTAGCCATATGTTAAAACCAAGGCTCCGAATTCTCACGAAAACCTTTGGGAAGATACGGAGCCAGTAAATCGAGATCGCCAGAATCGAATGTCAGCGCGGGCATATCGATGCGCTTGGGACTAAATACGATCCACGTCTCGCGATAGCCATATTCGAGCGTCGCGCCACTTAAATCGACGCCCGCCAAAACGATGTTGTAGGCCAACAGGCCCGGCGTCCAAAGCGTCACATGACCGCCCCACAGGCGACGGTGCGGGGCAGGGACGATAATACAAACATGGCCACCGAGCGCACAGCACGCGATCAGCTTGCTAATGAAACTGCCGACGTTGCGCTGATGTTCGAGCACGTGCGACGCCCAGACAAGATCATAAGATCGATCAGGAACCCAGGTGTCAAAGTCCGCATTCACGACAGACACGTTCGATGTCGGCGTGGATGTTTTGGCATAAATCGACGTGCCATAGTCGATGCAGGTGACCGCAGCACCATTGCCAGCGAAAGCGCTGGCATGCTGCCCGCCGCCCGAACCCACGTCCAGCACCGTGGCGGGCTTGAGCGTCCGGCAGTAAGTCAAGGCACTCTCGCTGCGTTCGGCATAGCTTTTGCGCGCGCGGCTGAGGTTCATCCCGAACAGGCTGATGCCGCCGTCGAGCCCGTAGTTGACCTCGAGGCCGAGTTTCGAAAGGCGCTTCAAGGCCTGTTTCAACGATAGTTCCTTTGGTATGTTTCGACTTGCCGCATCTGAAAGCTAACGAGTGGCTATGATAGCAAAAACGGCAGAGCCGATAGTCAGAGCTTGCATCAAAATCCAATAACGGCGGACGGGCAAGCCAGCCTCACTCCGCGCAACCCAACAGGCCATAAAAAGCGCGACGACGGCAGGAGCTCGATATCGAACGTGAAAAATCGCAGTCGATATGGCCAAAAGGAAAAGGAGCATGAAGCCAAATGTCAGAATAGCGCGCGACTGGCGCGACTGAAAATACTTGTTACGATAGGCTGAGACAAATTCGACCAACAAGCAAAAGGACGACATCGACGTTGCAACCTGCCACGACAATGCCCAAGTGAAAAATGGCATTGAAATACGATCGGGCAGCGCCACAATTGGGACTGCGAACAAGTAAATGATTGATTTAATAAAAGCAAACAATATCGCGATGAAAATAAAGAAAAAACTCGGAATATCATCGTTAAATGCTATTAAGAAAACACCTCTAATAGCGGCTTTTAATGGAGAGTTACTGGCAAAATCACTTTCAAAAAAGAACAAAAAAGACCTTGCATCTTGATATACTTGTAAGAACTTTGGATACAACGGCCCGAATAGCAAAACAACCAGAAATATAAAAAACAATAGGCCGCCGAGTAACATAAGTGATCTTACGTCTCTACTCAACATTGGTATTAATGAGACAAGCAAGGCGATTGAAAACACCGCACCAAAACTTGGCCTAGAAAGTTCCGCCAACGCAATCGCATATACAAAAAGAAAAAAGGCAATTCGCGATTGCTTGTTACTATAGGCTACCAACATGAAAGCACCGGCCAGCACCGCACAGATTGTTATGCCCTCTTTAGAAACCGCCCCGGTAAATATTGTTGATTCTGGAATCAGAAGGGCTAAGAATATTGGTAAAATAACCGAGCGATCTGCCAAAAACCGCATCGTTAAAATAATAGGTAACATTAGACAGAAATGGAGTGCGATAGCATAGAAAGGATGATATTCCGAAGGCAGTCTTTCCGGATATAATATGAGAAATCGTTGAAACGATACTGCAAAATCCTTGTTGATATTCACCAATCTGGGATAATTGAACGCGTCGAATGTTCCATACAGGTCTTCCCCTGACAGGACAGGGATGTAATAAACAAAGTAGCTTAGTATCGCGGTTAATATCAACGTGATCACTAAGGATCTAGATAAGCCCTGTATACGCGTTCTGTCAGAAAGTGGAGCAACGTGGTATCTGATACCATTATATTTGTAGCTACTAGGCAATTTCTGAACCCGATAAATTGGTCTGCCGCGCGTTTTGACCGAAAAAACGCAAGGCGTTGATGACGGAGACTATAACTATTTGCACAAAGGCAATTAGAAGCAGCAAATATAAAGCGCTTTTGATAAACAAAAGAATCATCGCTATCGCAAGGCACCCCGTCAAAAGTATAAGTTCAAGATGAAAGCGATGTGATCGGTTCGGACTAAGGTAGACCAATCGCGCTATCGTGAGCGCGATAGTGCCGAGCATATTGATGAAAACCAGAAGTAGCGCCGAAAACTGCGGAACAATTCCGATCGCTGCAACCCTGAGCATACTACCGACATAAGTGGCAAACATTAGGAAAACGCCAGCCAACACAATGTTGCGGATCGAGGGACTCGAGACCCGGCATTCTTCCTTTGGCTGTCTGCTGCTGCTGCCTTCACGATCATAAGCAATCTTGAAATAAACGAGGTGGGCCAGACCAGGAAGGGTCAAAGCCATGAAAAGCCAAACCCGCCATCCGGTCCAAGCCGTCAGGGCGTAAAGAGCAAAGGTCAGGATACCGGGCAAAGCACCATTCAGCCATGATTGCGCATGGCTAAGCTGTCCCCGCAACAGCAGCGACGTGGTGTAGCGTACCGAAGCATAAGACATCAGCAGATTGACGGAAATGAGGGACACGATCACCGCCATGTCGGGAAACATCGGAATGTTCCATTGAGTCTGACGAGCGGTCGTCAGTGCAAACAGGCTTGCGGCGCCGTGCAACACCATAAGCGCGACGAGCAGGCCCACGGGTGGGTGATGTATGCCTTTTGCCTGACCCACCGCAAGAAATTCGTTGAGCAAAAGTTGGAACGGCGCGCCGACGCTAAGCGCAATCAGGATTACGACCAACAGGGGGTCGCTTCCAAGGCCACTAAAGTGCAGGGTCAGCACACCCAAAGGTGCCACGAGCCACGATGCAAACAGGGTCGTAAACAAGCCGAGCGACAAATATCGGTCCTCGCGCGCGCCGTCTTTTGTCGGTGCTGCCGGTTCGAAGTTTGCAAACTTGCTCATAAAATGGCCGTAGCGGTTGATGGTCGCCGACGCCAGACCCCGCGAGGCTGTGTTGCCATCGGAACCCGGAGACGATATTTGGCCCGTCTTGATAGGGAGTATGTGGATGGCGTCGGCATTAAAAAAAATGGGCGATAAAATCCAAAAATTATACCGGCGAGAGGTCTTGCGTGACGGTTTCCTGCTCGAAGCAAAGCGTTGGTTCCATGATCGCGGCGATGAAACGTTACGGCTCGATTATGACCTGGACGAGCATAGTATCGTCGTTGATGTGGGCGGCTATGAGGGTGATTTTGCAGCGCAGATTTTCAAGAAATATGGCGCGACAGTCCATATATTCGAACCTGTACCGTCGCTCTATGCGCGGTGTGTGGAACGTTTTGCGGGCAATCCGAAAGTCATCAGCCATTGCTTCGGTTTGTCGGACAAAGCAGGCAGCTTTCCAATATCGGTTAGCGAAAACGAATCCTCCTTTATAAATCGGTCTGATGATCAGGAAACCGTGATCGCCGAGGTCCGGCCGGTCGCAGAAACGTTTGATGCGCTGGGGTTCGTGGCTATCGACTTGCTCAAAATAAACATCGAAGGCGGTGAGTATGAGGTTCTTCCCGCCTGCATCGACAGCGGGTGGATCACGAAAGTCATCAACCTGCAGGTCCAGTTTCATAATTTTGTAGAAAACGCAGACGAGCAGCGCGATCGTATCCGCGACAGGTTGTCGAAAACGCATGACCAAAGCTGGTGCTATACGTTTGTCTGGGAGGGATGGCGGCTTCGTTCGCTATGAACCCGTCCGCAAACTAACGCGCAAACAAGCTCTTGGCAGCGACTTGAGGGTTTGCAGTGATAGCTTTGAGCAGCCGCAGCCGACGTTCAAGCGGGGAACTGTTGCCCTCATAGAAACCCCGCTTGTCAAAATCCACTGTAATCCCCTCACGCTCGAACAGCGCGGGGACGAATTTGC
Source organism: Bacteroidota bacterium (assembly GCA_031408315.1). Classification (GTDB taxonomy): domain Bacteria; phylum Bacteroidota; class Bacteroidia; order Chitinophagales; family Chitinophagaceae; genus Ferruginibacter. The sequence goes on along the minus strand of JANNWD010000253.1, from coordinate 590 downwards.
TCCACTGCCCTTTGACGATGCCGGTGTGTTGATATGCAATTGCAGGCACTGTCGTGGCGCGGTCCAGCGTCAGGAACAAATCATCGCGTTTCCACGCGCGGACCGTGCCGAACAATTCAAACATCCATCCGCTTTCCCACGGCCGCAAATAGGACTGCAATGCATCCGTGCGCCACAGCCCTGCCTGGGTCGACAAACGGTAACTTGCGCGCGGGCCGATCCGCGACAAGGCCGGCCGCTTATCAGGGAGGATGGGTGATCCTGCGCCAAAATGGGTCAGACCAATATGCTTGATTGTCGAATCTTCCAGCATTTGCTGGGCCATTTCGGAAATTATCGCTGTGTCGACCGCCTGTTCGATAAAATAATCTTCCTGCATATACAGGACAAGCGGCGTTTCGACCGTTGCAAGCGCAGCATCAAGGCATTCGCTCCACGACAATCGACGCTCTACACCGTGCTGAACCTGAGAAGCGCGAAGATTAAGGTCCGGATATGAAAACTGCTTCTGTTCGGTGTTGAGTATGATCGGCGGTCGGGGCGTGCTCCAGTAGCGATCAAACAGCGTGAAAAAGGGGAGCCAGCAATCC
>JANNWD010000252.1:0-1712 GCA_031408315.1 Bacteroidota bacterium | reverse complement strand
GACCAATGCGATGGCATCTGCCTGCGACTGCTGTAACGCGATGGCGGGCAAAGGGTCGAAAGCAACCTGTGCTGTATCGTTTCCAAACGGTGTGACGAGCGCTGGAATGAGCTTGTCGAGGTCGCATGGCGCGTCATCGTCGGTAAACAGAGCTTGCGCCCTGCCAAGTGCCCCCAACCGATCCGCCATTTGCTTGGCGAACTCCTCGTGACTGGCATCGCCGCGTGCAGTCAAGACCATGAGACTGCTGATCGTCTGGTAGGTATTGCTTAGTCGATGCTTCATTTCGGCAGCCGCAATTTTCAGGGCTTCGCGGCCTTGGTGATTGAACGTCACGTCGCGGGAGATCGATAGAAACCCGACGATTGCTCCCTCGCCATCCGCCACCGGGGAAAGCGTCACGTCCCACCATCGCGGACTGTTTTTCAGAGTTGGAATAAAAGCCCGGAACTGAACAATTTGACCGGCAGCCGCCTCGCGATAAGAATCGACAAGCTTTAGCCGAGCGGTCTCGGGCAACAGGTCGGCCCACAATGTACCCTCGACAATTTTGAAGTCGTCGATCTCCATCGCGCAGAGACCGTTGTTGTTCATATACTGTATTCTGCCGTCGAGGGTGAGGATCTTGAAGCAGTCGCCACTTTGGTCGAGGACGCTGGCCAGGCTCACGGCGGAAAGCGGACTTACGGCTTCCTCCAATGCGGACAATCTAACACTCATACGCGGCGCCTCAACTCGCCTATGGGCAAAATATCCCAAACGGCCTTCTGTAGCGCGCCATTGAAAGCGTCCCTAAGGTTATAAACAGTGACACGTTCTCAGGACCGCCACAAGCGATGCCTCTGAACAGAGCCATGTGTCCAACAAGAATATGTTAGCAACTATACTTTGAACGCGTGCGCTCAGCGACGACAATTGCCACTCGAGATGAGTGGCCCGGTTCAGCCGTTTCAGATGGAAACCTGCTTGTCGGTATTCCACCCAATTGCAGGCGCTTGCTCCTCGGCTGGATGCCAGCCTGCGCTGGCATGACGGGTGGGGAGGGCGTACCCCCACCCCGGCCCTCCCCACTCTACGTTCGCTTCGCTCACGTGGGGGGAGGGAGCAGAGGGTCGGCTTGCTATCCGCAAGGCGTCGCCGCCAGCGAGGCGCTGGAAGGCAGGCTGAGTCCCGGGCTAAGCCGGGATGACAGGTTAGTTTTTGGGCGCGGTGGGTTTGGTGACTTCCCCACCCCCGGCCTCTCCCGCAGGGGGGAGGGGCGCAGAGGGGGCGACCTGGTCGAGGAGTTTCAGCACCGGTGCGAGTGAGCGGTCGGGGGCCTCCTCCATGGGGATGTGGCCGACGTCTTCGAGGATGGTGACGCGGGCGTTGGGGAGTTGGGTTGAGAACCAGGCGGCGGAGGTGACGGGGATGAGTTTGTCGTCGCGGCCCCAGAGGATGAGAGTGGGGGCCTGGATGGTTTTGAGCGCGTCGGTGTTGGCGGCGGTTTTGTAGCCGGCGAAGCGATCGAGGGTGGCGGTGCGGTTACCGGGGTAGCGCAGCAGTTCCCAATAGCGGTCGATCATCGCCGGGGTGGCGATGGATTGCACCGTGACGGATTGTTTGAACGAGCTTTCCATGAGGGCGCGCGGCGTGATGGTGGCGGCGAGATCGCGTAGGATGGGAGTGCGGGCGATGCGGAAGCCGAGCGGCAGATCGGTGCCCTTTGGCGC
>JANNWD010000251.1:0-1523 GCA_031408315.1 Bacteroidota bacterium | reverse complement strand
AATATCAAACCACAATTCCTTATCGCCTCTTTTTACTTTTACTTTGGTGGCTTCTCCTTTTTTAAACTTACCTAATGCACCCATATAGCCCTGCACATCGGTAAATTTTATATCGCCTAATTGCTCAACAACATCGCCTGTTTGTATGCCAATTTTTTGTGCTAGTTTTCCATCGCTAACCCCATCTACTCTTACACCGCTGCCGCTGTATGTGTAGTCTGGCATTATGCCTAACGTTACTTTAAAGCTACTTTTTACACTCATTGTAGCTTCTCTTGTTTTTGTAAAGGCTAGTTTATCTTTTTTATTAGTAGCTTCTACAATATTGTAAATGTAATTTATCACTTTTAATTCGCCAGTGTAATTTATTTTAGTTGCATCATCGCTTGGCTTGTGGTAATCGGTATGCACACCGGTAAAGAAAAATAATACAGGTATATCTTTTCTGTAAAAACTAGTATGATCGCTTGGACCAGTGCCACTGCTATCAAATTTTATAGTAAAATAATTATCTTTTGCTGTAAGCATTTGCCCCCATGTTGGCGATGTGCCGTAGCCGCTAATATTTAATCCATGTGTGCTATCGCTCAATCGTCCAACCATATCCAAATTAATCATGTAATTAGTAGTAGATAAATTTACAGTTGGGTGTTCGGTAAAATATTTACTTCCATATAAACCCAACTCTTCTCCACTAAATGCAATAAATAAATAATTGTATTTTTTTAGGTTAGATGCTTTTATCAATTTGCTTAATTCAATCATTGCTGCAGTACCACTTGCATTATCATCGGCTCCGTTATGTATTTCTGGTTTTGTACCTGCAAATAAACTGTTGTGGTCTTCGCCATAACCCAAATGGTCGTAATGAGCACCAATAATTATTGTATTGGTAGCTCCATTATCAATATATCCAATTACGTTATGCCCCTTTCTTTTTTTATCACTAATGTCTATTTTAATTTTTATGTCGTGTGTTACAGTTTCATCTTTAAAAAGTTTAGTAGCCATGTTTTTTTGTACATACACAACAGGTATATTTACAAGTTCTATTTTTGCTTTTGGCTCAAATTTTATATCATCGCTAATATCACTAGTATTATACATAATTAAGCCTGTAGCTCCTTTGTCTATTGCATTTTTTACTTTAGTTTTAATAGCATCTTGTAAATCAAAATGTGGATTAGTTTTATTTTCTTCTAGTAGCTCCTTTAAATTCCAAAAATGTATATTTTCTCTTTCGGGCAAAGCAATTGCAGCTGCAGCTTCAATACTTTTGTTGGCAGAAAATATTAACGGAAAATATTCTTTATCTAACTTTAAGTCGTTGCCATCAATAATTAAATGTGAAGCTTTATTTACTTCTTTACCTTCATTTACTTCAAAGGCTTGTATAAAACTTGCGTTATCGCCTTTTGCAATTAACCCAGCTTTTGTAAATTCGTTGCTAATATACTCGTACGCTAATTTTTCGCCGTTGGTCCCGGTACGGCGGCCTTCTAATTTATCATCGGCCAAAAAGC
>JANNWD010000250.1:0-1700 GCA_031408315.1 Bacteroidota bacterium | reverse complement strand
GTTTCCACTAGCTTCTTTTGTAGCATTTATATTTTTACAATCTACAGCAATTTTAAGGGTTGTTTCTGCACTAACATTAATTCCAGTACGCCCTGGTACGTTGTACATAATTATTGGCAGTGGTGCAGCATCATTCAATGCTTTATAATGAGCATACAAACCATTTTGGCTAGGCTTATTATAATAGGGGCTTACGCTTAAGATAGCAGTATACCCTTCTAAATTTGTTTTTTTGTATCCATCAATTACCTCCTTTGTGTAGTTGCCTCCAATACCAGCAACTAAAGGTAAATTACCTGTATTATTTTCAGCCACAAAGCTGAATACTTGCTGTTTTTCTGCCGCATTTAACGTAGCCGTTTCGCCAGTTGTACCAAGCACAACTATATATTCTATTCCCCCTTTAGTTAAATGTTCAATAGTGTTTTTTAAGCTATCCCAATCAATGCTTCCATCTATATTAAACGGCGTAATCATTGCAACGCCTGTACCTGTAAACTTTTTCATTCTTATTTTTTTGTGAAGGTATTAATACTACATCAAAAGGTAAAACAAAAAAGTACTCATTAAAAAAATCGCTTCAAAATTTGAAGCGATTCTTTTAATTATATTTTTATATTATTAAGATATTTTCTCCACCTGCATATAACTTAATTCAACAGGTGTAGCTCTACCAAATATTTTAACTTGTACTTTAATTTTCTTCTTCTCATCATTTACTTCTTCAATAACCCCATTAAAGTCATTAAATGGCCCATCAATAATTTTAATAGTTTCGCCAATAATAAATGGCTCATTCATGGTAACACCACCAGCATCACTCATTTCATCTACCTTACCAAGCATTTTGTTTACCTCTGCTTTACGTAAGCTAATAATATTTCCTTTACTGCCCTTACCATCGGTTAAAAAGTGCATTACATTGCTAACATTACTCATACTTTGAATAATATCATCATGCAAATTACCACCAGCTACTTCAATCATAATATAACCAGGGTAAAAGTTACGCTCTCTCATTACCTTTTTACCATTAGCAACTTTATATACTTTTTCTACGGGCAAAAAAATTTGTACAACAGTATTACTCCAACCATTACGTACAATATCTTTATCTAAATATTCTTTTACTTTACGCTCTTTACCACTTACTACACGTAATACATACCACTTACTTTCCTTTGCAGGTTTAGCATCTGGCTTTATTTCGGCAATAACTGTTGGAGCATTCTCCACACTAACATCTGCTTTATCTTCGGTTAGTTCTGCTCCTTCAACTACTTCCACATTTGGTGTTGTTGTTTCTTCCATTACGTAGTTTATTTAAATAAAGAGTAAATAAATTTTAAAGAGCCATTGGCTGCAAAATCCATAATACCAACAAGTAAAGTAATTACTAGTGTAGCACCAAGTACAATCATTGTAGATTGTGTTAATTGATCCCAATTAGGCCAAGTTACTTTTTCAACTAATTCTTTATAAGAATCTTTGAAGTATGTAGTTAATTTATTCATGTTTTTAATTTGCTAATTAGCTAATTCGATAATTTGCTAATTTTTTATATTACAAACTTTGTGTTCTATTTAATAAACAATTATTTGTTTATTAAATAATCAGCTAATTATCGAATTAGCTAATTAAATAGCACGGGCACTAGGATTCGAACCCAGATCAAGGGTGTTGGAGACCCGTATGCTAGC
>JANNWD010000249.1:0-2893 GCA_031408315.1 Bacteroidota bacterium | reverse complement strand
CTAAAAAACAACTGGAAAAACTGCCTATAAGTATTGCAGATAATTTAATAGTTGCAATACAAACTTTATCAAAAAAACCTAGACCAATGGGATATAAAAAACTTAATGGCAGATTTGGCTATAGAATTAGGAAAGGAGATTTCAGAATTATATACGAAATTTTTGAAGACAAACTTATTATTGATGTAATTGCAGTTGCACATCGAAAAGATGTTTATTATGAGTAGTAGAAATTATATATGTTTTATATAGTTATAAAATCATAGTATTATTAGGTAATTTTAGTGACATAATGAGCATAAACAGAATGATTAATTACAGACTTGCTACTATTGGATTATTACTTTCCCTTCTCCTAGGATGTGCACAGGCAGATAAATATGAAGGCAAGTTCTTGAATGAAAATGCAGAAACTTTGACAACCAATTTCAGTAAATCTATTTTCAGTAAAGAAATAATTAATTCTAAAGGAATTCTTAATGCTCTTAAAACTTTGTCTGACTCAATCTATACTGATACTGCGAAATACTTTAGGACACCCAAAGCCACAATCTATGCTAATAATGAAGCAAAGACATATTTCCAAATATTCGAAAATCCAAAAGGCACAATAACTGCTATTGCATTTTACAAAAACAAAAATCAAATTAATGTTGCAGAATATTTTGAAAACGGGCAAGTTATGTGTAAATTCAATATGACAGATGATGGTGTAAGGGATGGGAGTTATGTTTGTTTTTTCGAGGATGGAAAATTTAGAATTAAGGGTTATTACAAAAACGGGAAAGAAATAAAAGACAGCTTGAGAACGTTTAATGCCCAATAATACCTCCGCCTTTGTTGGTATGCAAGCAAAGCTATTCGCCAAGCCTACCAACAAAAACTATACTACCTCACCACAAACACCACTCCCTTAACTACCGCCTCATTATTTTTTAAATCAATAACATAAGTGTACCCACCCATTGGCACATCCTTTCCTTTGTACGTACCGTTCCAATATTGGTAAGCACTTTGGGCTTCAAAAACAACTTCGCCAAATCTATTATAAACAATTGTTTTTGCTTGCGGATAAGCCGCTAATGCTGCAATTACCCAACGGTCATTTTTACCATCGCCATTGGGGGTAAATGCATTGGGAATGTATAAATCGTTATATACTTTTACCAATACTGTATCTATTGCAATACCACAACCAGCAGTTGAAAGGGCATGTAAATAATAGGTTGTATTTGTAGGGGTAATTGTTGTTGGGTTTAGGATAGTTGTACTATTTAAAAAATTACTTGGCGTCCAAAAAAAACTTGCATCAGCCACGTCAACAAAGCCATTTAAAGATGCCGTTTTTCCTTTAATTAAAACCACATCATCGCCAGCAAATGCAACAGGCTTTTGCAATACAGTAATTTTTGCCTTAGCACTATCTACACAAGTATTTAATCCTTTTGCAATAACAGTGTAGGTAGTTGTAGAGGTTGGTTTAGCATAGGTTGTTGCATTTGTAGGATTTGTTAAGCCAGTAGTTGGCACCCATAAATAACTTATACCACCAGTTGCAGTAAGTAACACACTATCGGTAGTACAAATTGTTGCGTTAATTGGCGTTATAGAAACTACTGGTTTTGGTAAGATTGTTACTGAAACATTTGCTGTATTACTACAATTAAAAGCGTCAAAGCCTTTTACAATATATGTTCCGGCAGATAATGGTGTTATTTTAAAACTAGGGTTTTGTTGAGTAGAGCTAAAATTATTTGGACCAACCCAACTGTACGTTGCTGCACCATTTGCCATTAGGTTTAGGGTTGCCCCTTCACACACTGGCGAATTAGTTGTGGCTGTAACCACAGGTAAATCTTTAATAGTAACGGTAGTAATGTTAGAGGCTATTCTACAATTTGTATTGCCAATATTACCAGCTTCGGCAACTAATAATCGGTATTGATAAATACCAATTACAGTATTTGTAAAATTAAAATTTGCCGTAGTTGCACCAGCTATTGTATTCCATGTAACGCCATTATCTTGGCTTACTTGCCATTGTAATGAAGGGTTGGTATAGCCACTACTAACTGTTGCACTAAGGGTTACAGGTATTGTAGCATTTACACACATTACTAAATTTGTGTTGCTTGTATTTTGTACCGATGTTGTAACTTTTGGTCCACAGGGCTTAAAGGCAATATCATCTAACGCTAAATCGTTGCCACAGCCGCCGGGTGCATTATTGGTAATGCGTATTACAACATTGTTTGTACCGTTTGGGGTTGTAAAAAACAAGCCGTATTGTTTCCATTCTGGAGAAGAAGTTTCTAAAATATCGCCAGTTGTATCTGTTCCTAAAATTGTGCCTGTAATGGTTTCAATATTAAAAACCAATTTGGGCCTTGTGGGGTTTGGAGAGCAAGCCGTATTTTTTAAAACATTAATTACCCATGCACTAAATTCATACGTTGTGTTTGCACAAAGATTGGTAACTGTATCTAAATAAAAATCTTGTGGGGTAATACTAGCATTAATCAACATCATATAGCCGTTTACATCATTAGGTGTATGATCTTGAGTTAAGCTGTGCCAAGTGTTGCCAAAACAATTAGTAGTATTATTTATTATAGTGTAGCTGCCATCAGTTGGGCAATCGGTTGCGGTAAATGCGTAAGTTGTTGTAGTAGTAGGCAACGGAGAACCAATACCAGCACCGGTTCCAAAATTAATATCTACCGCATTGGTATAAAGTGGTCTCCAAAAGTAATTCAACCGATTTTCTTTTGGTTGGCCCCCGGTATTTCCGAAACCGCTTTCTGCGTAGGTATTGTTTTGCAGGCGGTCAATCACCCAAATGGATTCGCCAAGATATTCGTTGCCTTCTTTAAATATTTCGCCAAAGGTGTTC
>JANNWD010000248.1:0-3905 GCA_031408315.1 Bacteroidota bacterium | reverse complement strand
CAGGCACATTAACCTTTGGCGAAGCGGTAAATAAATATAGCGATGACGAAGGAAGTAAATTTAATGCAGGTGCAATTAGTGGAAGAGATGGAAGTAATTATTTAACAATCGATCAGTTAGATCCAGCATTAGTAACCATGCTTAAAGATTTAAACGTAGGGCAATACTCTCAACCAATAGAATATACCGACGAAAGAGGAAAAAAGGGGCTACGAATAGTTTACTTAAAAACAAAATCATCTCCCCACAGAGAAAATTTAAAAGATGATTACGATAGAGTAGCTACAAGGGCTTTAGAAGAAAAAAAGAATGACGTTTTAGAAACTTGGTTTGCCAAAAAAATACCTACTTATTTTATTAAAATAGATGATGAGTTTAAGGGCTGCCCAGAAATGCAAAAGTGGTTAGTTGGAAGCGAAACAAAAAAATAATAATAAATAAAATAGTTTAAAACGTTCCGTTATACCAACGGAACGTTTTACTTTTATATACTTCAATTTGCCCATTGCAACTTGGTGTGAAAACGCAACACAAAACAATGATTGAAAAAAAACAACTAATAACCAACAAAGAACAAAACGCCATACTTGTAGGTTTGATAACAAAAGATCAAACCGAACAACAAGTAAATGAGTATTTAGATGAGTTGGCTTTTTTAGCAGAAACTGCCGGAGCATCTACCATAAAAAGGTTTACACAAAAACTTCCACACCCCGATAGTAAAACATTTGTTGGCAAAGGAAAATTAGAACAAATAAAACAGTCCATCTTACTAAAAGGAAATATTCAATTAGTAATTTTTGATGATGAATTAACTGGCAGTCAAATACAAAATATAGAAAAGGAGTTAAATGTACAAACAATAGATAGAAGTGATTTAATCTTAGATATTTTTGCTAGCCGAGCTAAAACAGCACAAGCAAAAACACAAGTAGAGTTAGCACAATATCAATATATTTTACCAAGACTACGAGGCATGTGGAAGCATTTAGAAAGGCAAGGCGGTGGCGTAGGAACAAGAGGGCCAGGAGAAACGGAAATAGAAACAGACAGACGATTAGTAAAAGATAAAATTAGCCTTCTACGTAAACGCCTAATCGAAATTGATAGGCAAGCTTTTACACAACGAAAAGATAGAGGAGAATTTATAAGAGTAGCATTAGTAGGATACACCAATGTAGGAAAATCTACCCTTATGAATGTATTAAGCAAAAGTGAAGTGTTTGCCGAAAATAAACTATTTGCAACTTTAGATACCACCACACGAAAAGTAGTATTTGAACAAACACCTTTTTTACTGAGTGATACAGTTGGCTTTATTCGTAAACTTCCGCATCATTTGGTAGAAAGTTTTAAAAGCACATTGGATGAAGTAAGAGAGGCTGATGTGTTGTTACATGTGGTAGATATCTCTCACCCACAATACGAAGAACAATTAACTGTAGTAAATAAAACCTTAGCAGAATTAGACTGTGCAGAAAAACCAACTGTAACTATTTTTAATAAAATGGATGTATTTGTAAAAAACACTTTTGACCAATGGTTGCAAGATGATGTAAAGCAAGAAATTTTAGATGATTTAAAAAAGCGTTGGCAAAACGAAACAAAGGGTAATTGTGTTTTTATTTCTGCACTAGAAAAACAAAATATTGATTTACTCCGCCAAACAATTTTAAATGCAGTAAGAGATATGTATAGAATTAGGTACCCTTACAAAGCAGAGTTTTTTTATTAAATATTGTTTCTCTGATTCTACGAAACGGAAATCTAAAAAATACTAATGTTGATAAAATGGCACAAAATAGCCGAAGATATTTACGAGTTAAAAACCTTAACTGAGATAGAAATTGCTAATAAAAAAATTTGTGTAGTAATACATAATGATATCCTTTATGCATGTGCAGCCAAGTGCCCTCATGCAAGTGGTAAAATGACCGATGGATACGTAGATGCGGTAGGAAATATTGTTTGCCCACTTCATCGCTATAAATTCAACCTAAAAACTGGTCGAAATGTAAGTGGCGAAGGTTATTTTCTAAAAACTTATGCCATTGAAGTAAGAAATGAAGGCGTTTTTGTAGGATTTGAGCAAAATAGCTTATTTTAAAGTGCAAATAACTGTGTTTATTTTTTTCTAAAAAACTAAAAAGCCCTATTTTTGCAATCCGCTTTTCAAAAGTGGTAAATTCCTCAATAGCTCAGTTGGTTAGAGCATCTGACTGTTATTCAGAGGGTCTCAGGTTCAAGTCCTGATTGGGGAGCAAAAGACTAGCAGAGATGCTGGTCTTTTTTATTTTCTTATTTGTTAAAACCAATCTCGTTGTATTTACCAATATCAAAATTAAATATGTTTGCAAATAGCATTATTTAATTTTGTGCTGTACTAAAATTTAATAACAAACGTTTAAATAAATAAAATCCAATTTTATGAAACTGTTTTCTATTTTATCAAAATGTGTAGCCATATTTTTATTTGCCCTGCTTTTAATTGTAAATAATGTAGTAGCACAAAATAACATTACACCATTTACTGGTATAAAGTACTTTCAAGAAGGAGTTACTATAAAAGGCATTGAAGTAAAACTTAATGCAATGACGTTGTTACACAATAGAGTTCCGTTAAATAAGGATATTGAAATTTTTTTACAACAACCTACAGGTTTTACTACCGATGCTAAAAAAATTATTTTTGCTGCCGCAGAAGTAAGTATAGTATCGCCAAAAGGCGATGTGCTTTTTACAAACCCAAATGCACTTGCAGCAAATGCAACTACAGGTTTTGTAAGTAAACTATTTACTACAACTGTAGTAAAATGTGCAATAACATCGCAAATAATAAAAGCCAATACAAATGCAATAATTAAAATACGCCTTTACGATTTAAAAGGAAAAAATCAATTACGATTAGAATTTCTTGTAAATATTACAAGACCAGGAGAAGCATTATTACTTTCTAAAATAGCCAAGCCAATAAAAACGCCAACTAATGTTACAATGTTTATAAACGATATTAAAGTTGGTGGAGTTAAAGTTGGTGTAGATACATCTATAAAAACCAATAGCAAAATGGCTTACTTAGCCTTAGATATTTTAAAAATAGACGGTAGTAGTTTTGTAGGAATATTAGAAGGCAAAGAAGAATTTTGGGTATACGATAAAAACCTAAACCCAATAAAGCCCAACGAAATTATTTTAAAAGAAGTAAAGGGAACTATGGAAGGCACTACCGTAAATTCTTTTGTAAAAATACCTTACCGATTAAAAACAGCTGTAGCTAGTGGTTACACGGTAAGATACAGATGGCATAGTAATGATTTGTTACAGGTGATTGATGTGGTGGTAACGCTTTAATCTTCCTCCCTCCTCACAATCAAATACCAATTATTTTCAAGTGGTAAATACCCATATTCGTAACAGTAAAAATAAGTGTTGCCATTTTTGGTTTTGTGTATATAGGTTACGTATTTAAACTGAAACCCTTTTTCCATTAATTTATCTCTATTAACTTTTGCAGTGGCTTCGCCTTGTGGTAAAACGCTTTCTAATATTCTGCGGTTTTTGCTAAGGGCATTATTTACCTTACGTACATAATTATTGGTAGCACTTTTAAGTTCATTATTGTAGGCAGCACGGCAATAATCATCGCAAAATTTTTTATCGCTACGTCCTTTTACTGGCTTTTCGCAGCTTAAACATAAAGTGGGTTCTTTTTTCTGTAACATAATACTAGCAAGGGTTTTAAAGAAAGATTAAATTGTTTATCCGTTTACATACGGTTATAAAGGTAAGTAAAAGTTTAATCTCCGACTAACGCTTTTTTACTGCCGCATCTTTGCACTGTCAATCACAAAATGGGTTGGCAAAACAAATTAACTAACAGCACGGCAACAAAAACATTAGCACGG
>JANNWD010000247.1:0-1553 GCA_031408315.1 Bacteroidota bacterium | reverse complement strand
TAAAGTTGCAATGGCTATCAACCAAAAATCACTCATCAAAAAGTATTATATTATTACTAAGGTAAAAATTAATAAACCCTCTAAACTTCTAGACCTAAACCCCTAAACTCTAAACCCTTAAACCAACTTAATCCCTGTTTTTTCTAAACTTATTTTCTTTTGTTTGTATAAATTACCAATCGTCATTTTAAATGTTTTTTTACTCATGCTAAAAAAACTGTAAATATCATCTGGCTCACTTTTGTCGTAGTAAGGTAAGTAGCCATCATTTTCTTTTAATAGGCGGATAATTTTTTCACTCTCATCTTCCACTCTTTTAAAACCTGTTTTGCCAGCGGCAACATCTATTCTGTTATCACTATAAATCTTTTTAATAAACCCTTTAAATTTATCGCCTACGGTAATGTCTCTATAAATTTCGTTGTGGTGCAAAACACCAGTATGTATATTATTTATGATAACTACATAGCCAATATCAGTTCGTCTGTATACCGTTAAATCAACTTCATCTAATACGTTTAATTGGATATTATCGTTTCGTAAAAACTGCTCAATACGTTCCGTAGCAGCTAGTCTGCCAGTTTGTTCATCTATATAAATTTTTACTAAATATTCTCCATTGGGCATCATGCCTTGTTGTTGTTTGCTTTTGGGTACAAACAAATCTTTCATTAATCCATTGTCTAAAAAAGCACCTTGTGGGTTTACGGTTACGGCTTTTAATTTTACAATATCGCCTAAAATACCAATTGGCTTTTGTGTAGTAGCAATTAATCGTTCATCTCCATCATGATAAATAAAAACGGTTAGTTCATCATCAATTTTTGTATTAGCTGGCACAAAACGTTTGGGTAATAAAATACCCTCTGTACCATCATCTAAATAAACACCAAATGCAGCTTCTCTAATTACTTTTAGTGTATTGTATTCGCCTACTTTTATCATATTGTAAAGATACCATCTAAACCGCTAAACCCGAGTGCATTTAAAATTTTCTCTTTGTTTGCAAGGGTTGTCAACCTTTTTAAAAATACTTTTAGTTTAGTTTAGAGTTTAAAGGTTGACAACCCTAACAGCAATCTAAATGTACCCCTAAACCCCTAAACTCTCTAAACCCTCAATAATCATTATCTTCACAAAAAACATTTACTTTGAAATTTACCGAATTTGGCTTTGACGAAAGATTGATGGAAGGCATAGATGCAAGTAATTATATAGATGCAACACCCGTACAAGAGCAAGTGATACCGCTAGTTATGCAGGGCAAAGATGTTATTGCAAGTGCACAAACAGGTACCGGAAAAACGGCAGCTTTTTTATTGCCCCTTATACATAAAATGCTAACCGATGGATTGGATGACCATACAAACAGTGCATTAGTTATTGTACCCACAAGAGAGTTGGCTATACAAATTGCACAACACATGGAGGGGCTTTCTTATTTTACTTCGGTTAGTTCCATTGCAGTATATGGCGGCGGCGATGGCAATGCATTTGTGCAGGAGAAAAAAGCATTGAGCCATGGCGCCGATGTAGTGGTTTGCACACCCGGC
>JANNWD010000246.1:0-2064 GCA_031408315.1 Bacteroidota bacterium | reverse complement strand
ATTTTCTCCTTCTACAATAAATACAGAAGTTAAATTACCATAACCATTAGATGGATGATTAATTTTTAGCAAGCTATCTGTTTGCAAAACAATTGTGTTATTGGCAGATGAATATACATTCCATTTGTCTAACACTACAATTTGCTGTGCTACTTTTTTTCTATTGCTATTAATACTTACCGATTTTGATACCCCAACAGAAGATGGCAATAACAAGGATATTAAAAAAAATAATCCACCAAAAACTAGAATGTTTATTATTAAAAACTTTATGTATTTCATCTGTTTCCGTCTTAACGCCTTATCGGCAAAATTTTATTTGTTTAACTTACTCCCATTTAAAAACTTTAATGGCTATTGCATAAATAATTATCATCCAAATAGCTAAAATACCTAACTCCTTCCAACAATCCCACAAGTGCAATCCAGTAAAAGAAATTTTACGCATTGCATCATTAAATTGTGTTAGTGGTAAACCGTATCTACAAATTACTTGTACCCAACTAGGAAAAACTGAAATACTAAAAAAAGTACCTGCCATTAACATTTGCGGAAATGCAAATAAATTAATTAACAACGGAATAGATGTATCACTTTTTACAACACTGCTAAAAATTAAACCTACACCTAATAATAACAACAACATAATAATAGTAAGCAATGTCATTTCTAAAAAAGTGCCAATACCGTTTACCAATGTAAAACCCATAAAAAAATAGCCCAAGCCAATTAACATTACCACATTAATTAATTGAAACACTAAGCGGCTAATACCAATGCCTAATAAAATATTAAGCTTACTTATTGGTGTAGCATAAAAGCGTTTTAAAATTAACTGCTGCCTAAATTGAAAAAAGGTAAATGATATACCAAATAATGTTGAAAATAAAATTGAAAAACCCAGCATACCAGGCAGTACAAAATCAATATTTTTATACTCTCTTATGCTGTAAACATAGGGCTTTACATACGATAACGATTTTCTATCTACATTTTTTAAACTTATAGTATTAGTTATGTTAGATAATATTTGTTGCAATGCAATAATAGCATTTCCACTACTACTAGTTAGCGTATCATTAATTATATAACTTTTATTACCTACAGAATCTATACTTTTATTGATGCTAATAATAGCTGAAATTTTATCTTTTTCCAAAGCCTTTCTTCTTTCCGTAGTATCTGTAATACCTTTTATGTTTTTAAAACTAACAATCGATAATAAAGAGTTAGCTTTTATACTATCAAACACTTCATTTGTAGTATCTGAAAAATCAGAGATAGCAATTTTATATTTTACATTATTACCATTACCAAACGAGCCAAAAATAAAAATAAAAATAATAGGGAAAAGTAAACTAAAAAATATGGCACTAGGGTTACTTAAAATAGAACGAAAACTTGCTTTAAGAATAGCTAGTAACGCTTTCCACTGACTGTATTTTTGCATTAACTTATTAATTTTATTGCGTAAAGCTATTGGTAAAAAAGCAGTTAAAAAAATTCTATTACCATAGTCATTATATAATTCATAATCTATTACTTTCGTTGTAATGAATAAAGTTTATCTCCTTTTAGGTAGCAATCAACAAAATCCAACAAAGCAATTAGCTAAGGCTATTTTATTAATTAATACACAAATTGGGCAACTAGTTAGGCAGTCATCTATTTATGAAACTGCCGCTTGGGGTAATATAAAACAGCCTAATTTTTTAAACCAAATTATTATTGTGAAAACCAATTTTACCCCAGAACTAACCTTGCAAAAAATTTTATCTATCGAAAAAAAAATGGGTAGAGTACGTACTATAAAAAATGCACCTCGTACTATTGATATTGACATCTTATTTTTTAATAAAGAAATAATTAATAAAGAAGATTTAATTGTACCTCATCCATTATTACAACAAAGAAACTTTGTACTAACTCCATTAAATGAGTTATCGCCAAATTTAAAACACCCTATTTTGCAAAAAACTATCCACCAATTATTAAGAATTTGTAAAGACAAATTGGCGGTAACCAAAATAACAGCGAATTAAAATTAGTTTAGAAGTATTTTTG
>JANNWD010000245.1:0-2103 GCA_031408315.1 Bacteroidota bacterium | reverse complement strand
CCGATAAATTCAAGCTGGTGCGTGAGGGCTGGAACGGTTTCAACGTCCTGCACATGGCGGCGGCGCGGATGGGCGGGCTGATGCTGGGTTATGCGCAACCGAACGGCATATCGGTGCTGCACAGAACCAAATTGGTGTTTGCGCTTGGGGCCGATGAAGTTGACTGGAGTGCGTCTAAGGCGTCGTTCAAGGTTTATATTGGTCACCACGGCGACAAAGGCGCGGCGGCGGCGGATATTATTCTCCCGGGTGCGAGTTACGCCGAGAAGCCGGGGACTTATGTGAACCTCGAAGGACGTGTGCAGCGGGCAGAGCGGGCTGTGTTCCCACCGGGTGATGCGCGCGAAGACTGGACGATCTTGCGGGCGCTCAGCCAGATACTTGGGCACACGCTGCCGTTCGACACCTACGATGGCCTGCGCGCGGCGATGTTTGCAGAGGTTCCAGCATTAGCAATTGAAGGATTGGCTGATTATGGCTGGAATCCGCCGAAGCTGCCGAAATCGCCCAAGGCTGAAATAGCAGGCTATCCAATCAAGGATTTCTACCTGACCAACGCAATTTGCCGCGCAAGTCCCACGATGCAGAAGTGTTCGGCAGAGATTTTGCACGGCGCTGATATGCTGGAGGCGGCGGAATGACCTGGACCGCCTGGGCACAATCCTATTTGGGCTTCGGCGGTGGATGGCTCGCGTTTAATACCGCGATGGTGCTGCTCATCGCCCTCCCGCTGATGCTTGCGGTGGCGATGATCATTTATGCCGACCGGAAAATCTGGGCAGCGATGGCGTTGCGCAAGGGGCCCAATGTCGTCGGGCCGTTCGGGTTGCTGCAATCCTTCGCCGACGGGCTGAAGGTTTTCCTGCAGGAAACGATCATCCCGACTTCGGCAAACCGCGGGCTGTTCCTGCTCGCGCCGATCATCACCTTCACGGTCGCACTGATCGTGTGGGCCGTGGTGCCATTCGGGCCGGGGATGGTGCTTTCTGACATCAATGTCGGGCTGCTCTATATTCTCGCGGCGTCTTCGCTCGGCGTTTACGGGGTGATGATGGCGGGCTGGGCGTCGAATTCGAAATATCCGTTTTATTCCGCCCTGCGCGCGGCGGCGCAGATGGTCAGCTATGAAGTCAGCATCGGTTTTGTCCTGATTTCGGTCGTTTTGTGGGTCGGGTCGTTCAACATGACCGCGATTGTCGAGATGCAGCGCAGCCATTTGTGGATAACCAACGGGTTCGGTTTCAATCCGCTGTTCCTGCCGATGGCGGTGGTGTTTTTCATCTCGAGCCTGGCCGAAACCGCGCGCGCGCCGTTCGACCTGACCGAGGCCGAAAGCGAGCTTGTCGCGGGGTATCAGACCGAATATTCGTCGATGTCGTTCGCGCTGTTCTGGCTCGGCGAATATGCCAACGTCATCCTGATGTGTGCGCTCAACGCGATCCTATTCTGGGGCGGGTATCTGCCGCCGGTCGACTGGGCGCCGCTTTATGTCATCCCGGGGATTTTCTGGCTGTTCCTGAAGATATTGATTTTCTTCTTCATGTTCAGCTGGGTGAAGGCGACCGTCCCGCGCTACCGCTATGATCAGCTGATGCGGCTGGGCTGGAAAATCTTTCTGCCGCTATCGCTGCTGTGGGTGGTGCTGGTGAGCGGGTATTTGATGCTGACGAGGTATGCGGCGTGAAATTTGGTCGCCTCATAGCCGCTTGTGCGGTTAGCTCTATTGCTGCTGCGAGTTCAGCACAGAGCGGGCAAACGACACAAAAGCACCTTGCTTGCCTAGCGTGGAAATATGCGGCGAATGACGAAGCGGTCGAAGGTTCACGTAAGTTTTTTGGTGTGCATTTTCGGGAGGCAGAGAACCCTGCCGAACCTGCCGTTGAAATCACAGCACTGGAAGATCCGAGCCAAACATTCGTTGGGTCCCGCACCTATCTGGCGCGCCCCGACAAGGACGGCAAAGGGTTCAATCTTTTTTGGACTGACGATGTGGGCACTAAGAATATGTTAGCCTTTAGACGCATCGGTAAGAAAGTGACGCAATTTACAGAAGACTGGGACGTCGCCTCGGCGAGATTGAATAAGAAGGACCAAATTATCAAT
>JANNWD010000244.1:0-2208 GCA_031408315.1 Bacteroidota bacterium | reverse complement strand
ATTTATTTTTTCGGAAATGGCTAACGATACTACTTTTTTACTCGATTCTATCATAGCTTTTTTTACTTGCACCACTTCCCAATCGTTATCGGTTAAGCCATGCTCAACCTCAATGGCATTAGTGCCTACAAAACATATATCTGCCCTTATTTGTTTTATTTTTTCTATGGCTTGTGCACCTACCGTTATTTGAGATGATTTAGAAAGTTTATCGCCAATAATAATTACTTCAATATTTGGATGATGCAAATATTCTAACGCTGCTGGTATACTGCCAGTAATAAATGTTGCATGTAAACTTTCTGGCAAGGCTCTAGCCAATTCAATAATTGTAGTACCACCACTGGTTAATACAAACATTCCATCCTGTATTAAAGATGCTGCTTTTTGTGCAATGCTTTTTTTACTTTCTATAGCATAAACGCTACTATTGTTAAATGAGCTGTGAAAAGACTTTGATAATGCACCTCCATGTACTTTTATTAATTTATTGGCTTCGGATAATTCATGCAAATCTCTACGAATGGTATCTTCAGATACGTTTATACTTGTACTTAAATCGGTACTTAGTACTTTGTTGTGTAAATTTACACTGTGTAAAATAAAAGCTTGTCGCTCTTTTTTAAGCATATTTTTTTGGCAATAATTAGCGGTAAGATATTATTTTTTTGAAAACATTGCAATAAAATGCAGCTTTTGTGTATAAAAACTGCATAAATCAGCAAAATATAATAATAAACAAGAATATATGTGCAGCTTTTAAAACTGTATTTTTACAAACATGAAACAGAATATCGACGCCTTACACAGCATTTCTACTAAAAAAAGTCGCAACATTATTGGTTTAATGAGTGGTACATCGCTTGATGGATTAGATGTTGCTCTTTGTGAAGTAGTTGGAAATGGTTTGCAAACTTCCATTACTCTAAAGCAATTTGAAACAGTAGCTTTTACAAAAGATTTTAAAGAAGAAGTAAAATTAATATTTAGCAAAAAAAATATTGACTTAGAAAAATTAACTTTATTAAATCCATGGATTGCACAACAACATGCTACAATAATAAATTCGCTATTACAAAAATGGAAAATAAGTGCAGCCAATGTTGATTTAATTGCTAGCCATGGGCAAACAATTTATCATGCACCAAAAAGCTTACACAAACAAAATAAGTTTGAAAACGCTACTTTACAAATTGGCGATGGAGATCATTTAGCTGTTGCCACTGGCATTATTACCATTAGCGATTTTAGGCAAAAGCATATTGCTGCTGGCGGAGAAGGTGCTCCCCTAGCGGTTTATGGCGATTATTTAATTTTTGGCAAGCAAGATGAAGATAGAATTTTATTAAACATTGGCGGCATTGCAAACTTTACTTATTTACCTGCCAATATGAATAGTGCCGAAATTTTTAGTACCGATACTGGCCCAGGTAATACCATTATGGATGCCCTTACGCAACAACACTTTACTGGAAAATATTTTGATGAAGATGCTACAATTGCTTTAAAAGGAAATATTAATAACGAATTATTACTTGCTTTAAAACAACATGATTTTTTTACAAAACCTTTTCCAAAAACTACTGGCCCAGAGTTATTTAATTTAGAGTATTTACTGCAAGCAAAAATAACATCATCTACACAAAATATTTCTGTAGTAGATACTATGGCTACGCTAAATAAATTTAGTGCCGATACTATTTTAGATGCTATAAAGAAAACTACACATGCTACTAAAACGTATAAGATTTTTAGCAGTGGTGGAGGTATGCATAATCCTTTGTTAATGCAGCATATACAAGCTTCATTACCAAATTTTATTTTTGACACAACCCAAGCGTTACAAATAAACCCGGATGCCAAAGAAGCAGTTTTATTTGCAATTTTGGCAAATGAATGTGTTTGTGGAGATGGTAGTTATTTGCAAAAAGGAATTAATGGAATGCCAGTGGTGAGTATGGGTAAAATTAGTTTTCCTGATTAGTTTTGCTACAAATTGCACAGATTAGTACAGATAATTAATTATAGATTTTCTTTTTGATTAATTTGTGTAATCGGTGGCTTAATTCTCACAAAGTATTTTTAGTTTGTTTAGTGAGCTATCCATACCTGCTATCCAACTTTTTTCTTTTACCATTGCCGCAAATTTTTCCCAAGGTAAATACCAACGTAGCTTTTGCTGTAATGCCCAGCTTACATTTATAGTAT
>JANNWD010000243.1:0-3276 GCA_031408315.1 Bacteroidota bacterium | reverse complement strand
GTTTTTCATGGCTATACTTTAAGTCCCTTCGGTTTTCCGGGGGGATTTTTTATTGATATTATGTAACTTAGATTATGAGTAATACCAATTTTTATCCTTTTGCAGGAGTTATGAATGATGATAGCGAATATTTAATGGGTTGCTATTCTTTTGCCGAACGCAATAGTTTAGGTTCTCCTTATTTGGTAGATGTAAAAAATTGCGTAGATATTGTAAAAATTAATGCGGAAACTATTGTAGCAGATGTAGCTATAAAACAAATGAGCCAAGCTAGAGTAGTATTGCAAAACTCTAATCAAATAATAAATGCCCAAAATATTTATGTAGAGGAAGGAGCAATTTTAGAAAATTGTATATTAAATGCTAGCGAAGGCCCAATTTACATTGCTAAAGGTTGTAAAATAATGGATGGAGCAGTTTTACGTGGTCCTATTTTTATAGATGAAGGAAGTGTTATAAAAATGGGGGCTACTATTTATGGCGGCACAAGCATTGGTAAAAAATGTATTGTTGGGGGGGAAATAAAAAATAGCATCATCAATAATTTTAGTAACAAAGCTCACCACGGTTATTTAGGCGACAGCATAATTGGTAAATGGTGCAACTTAGGTGCAGGTACAACCAATAGCAATGTAAAAAATAATGGGAGTGCTGTAATTATTAAATTGCAAAACAAAGAAATAAACGCTGGTAATAAATTTGGTTTGCTGATGGGTGATTATAGCAGATGTGCTATAAATACTTCCTTTAATACAGGTACAGTTACTGGGGTTTGTTGCAATATATTTGCAGATGGGCTAACGCCAAAATATATTCCAAGTTTTAGTTGGGGTTGCCTAGGCGAAAAATACGAATTGCCTAAAGCATTTGCCGATATACAAAATTGGAAAAAAATGAAAGGAGAATTATTAACTAACGAAGAAAAAGAATACTTAAAAAATTTATATACAAACTAAACCTCTAAACACTAAACCCCTAAACTTTTTAAACTAACTACAAATGCGTAAACAAATAGCAGCAGCCAACTGGAAAATGAATTTAACGCTACAACAAGCCGAAGCTTTAGTAGATGAATTAATAGCAATACCACATTCGTTAACCGATAATCAACTAGCCATATTTGGAGTGCCTTTTCCTTATTTAGTTTCTATAAAAAATAAGTTGGCAAATAAAGCCAATTGCTATGTAGCTGCACAAAATTGTTACACCAAAAAAAGCGGAGCATACACTGGCGAAACAAGTGTAGATATGCTTACAAGCATAGGCATTAAACATGCAATAATTGGGCATAGTGAACGCCGAGAATATTTTAACGAAACCAATGCTATGCTTGCAGATAAAGTAAACATTTGTTTAGAAAACAAAGTAATACCCATTTTTTGTTGTGGCGAACCTTTACAAATAAGAGAAGCAGAAACACAAGATAGTTATGTAGAAAATCAATTGCAAGAAAGCCTTTTTCATTTATCTGCACAGCAAATAACCAATTTTATAATTGCCTACGAGCCAATATGGGCAATAGGTACAGGCAAAACAGCTAGTAACGAACAAGTACAGCAAATGCACAAACATATACGTACGGTGCTAGCCAATAAATACGGAGAGGATGTTGCTAATACAATTTCAATTTTATATGGGGGTAGTGTAAAAGCAAATAATGCTGCCGATATTTTTAGCCAACCAGATGTTGATGGAGGCTTAGTTGGTGGTGCAAGTTTAGTAGCTGCTGAGTTTGCAGTAATTATTAATAGTTTGAAAAAATAATTATACCGATTTAGTAGATAAAATAGCAGATGGTTTTATGGCAGCTTCAAAAGTAGTATTCAATTTCTCTAAATCTAAAACTGTTTTACCCCCATCACTACTGCGGTGATACATTGGAATATATTTTACACCATAAATTATTTCTTTAAAGGTGTAACTTGTTCTTGCAACAACTGTATTGCTAAACATATCATCAAAGGCTTTTATAAAAACAATAACCTCTCCATCGGTATTGTTTATATCATCTTTTGAAAAATTGTATAACGGGCTATTTTCCGTTATGGGGTGTACAACTGTCCAGCTAAGGGTAAGTGCATTTACTTTTGTAAATTCAAGCTCTAGCGGAAAAAATTTATTCACCATTTTACCATTTTCTTCTATCATCATGCCTAACGATATTTTTGCTTCTGCATCTGTTAAGGCTGTGTTTTTAAAAGGAGCAAGGCGTATCATTAATGCCGAAATTTCTTTGTAGGGAGCAATAATAGCATTATCACTAAACTTTAAATAAGCAGTAGGTTTGCTAAATCTTCCGTACAATAAACCAGTGGCAAGGGCAAAGCTTAACAAGCCCGTTAATGCCTCCATACTTGCTACAAAACTTACCGTAAAGCCAGATGGGCTAATTCTGCCATAACCTACAGTGGTAAAGGTTTGCATGCTAAAAAAGAAAGCTTCGCCAAACTCTGTTAAAGCATCGCCTCGTTGCAAGCCCACTAAATTATCTAGCCCAATGGCTAAATAAATTAATGCAAAAAGAAAATTAATAATAAAATAGAAAAGAATAATTACTGCTAAAAATTTCCAACGAGGAAAAGCTAATAAAGTATGATACCAACTTATTTGCTGTAAAAAAGGGATACCAATTTTTTTTACATTAGGCTGTCCATCCTTATTTACAAACCTTCCTCCATAATCGGAAGCATTTGTACCAAAGCCGGTATTATTTTCTGTTTTTGCTTTGGTATTTATTTTACGTAGTAATGCCATTGTTAATTAATGAAATTTTATTGCGTTATTTGTAAAACAATACAAAGATAGGTTTACAGCAAATGCAATTAAGTAAGTTATTATACAAAAATATTTTTTGGCGTGGGCTAAATATGGCTAGTGTATTTGTGTTGAATATTTTGATTGCACAGGTTTTTGGAGCTGCTGTATATGGAGAGTTATATGTGTTTATAAATTCGTTAGCATTTTTAGTTTTAGTAAGTAGCTTTTGTATTGATTCTGGATTAATTTATTTTGGGGCTAAAAATAAGCTTAACGAAACTGAAGTAATTAGCTTTGCTTTAGCATGGACAATACTTATATCTATAATTGCATTAATGTTCATTTTATTTGCTACAAAATGGAGCAATAGTTTTTTTTGTTTTTTGTTTTTATTTGGAATGTTATTAATAACCTTTTTCTCAGCTTTGTTTACAGCTAAACATCATTATTTTACTCAAAATATAATAATAGTTTTATGTAATGTATTGCTAAGTATTGCATTTTTTTTTATAAAAAATA
>JANNWD010000242.1:0-1713 GCA_031408315.1 Bacteroidota bacterium | reverse complement strand
CGCATCGCAACGCCCCAGAAGACCTCGATGAGACCAAAGGGCCAGGCTCCCTGCAGGAAGCCGTAGGTGGCGGCCGCCAGGTTGGCACCAGCAAAGGCCAGAATCCACCAGGGGCTGCGTTTCTCCATCACATAGCAGAGCAGGCTGGCGCTGACGGCCAGAAGGCCAAACATCGACAGCGCGTCGAACTGGAAGCCCTCCATCAGGGGGCCCTGGAGGCTTGGCGCAGGGTCGGGTCGTCCAGATCCAGGGCTGCGGCGGGGATCACCTCAAGCTCCGGGCGCGTAGCCGTTAAGGCTGCCTCGAATCCTTTTGCATCTCCGACGACGATGACGCTGGCGCTTGCGGGGTCCAGCCACGCCCTGGCGAAGGCCTGGACCTCGTCGGAGGTCACCGCCTCAACCCGGCTGGCATAGGCGTTCATCTCCGCCAGGGGCACGTCATAGAGGGCCAGCTTGCTGAGAAAGCCCGCCAGGCCCTCGGTGGTGGCCAGACTGCGGCCAAAGCTGCCGATCAGCACCGACTTGCGCGCCTTCAACTCCTCGGCCCCGGCGGGCTGGGTGGTCAGTCCCCCCATCTGCGCCAGGATCAGGTCCAGAACCTGGGTCGCGGACTCGTTCTTTGTCTGGGCGGCGGCGCGGAAGATCCCGGTGGTCCGGCGCGGGGTCAGGGCAGAGCTGGCGCCATAGGACAGGCCCCGCTTGATACGGATCTCCTGGTTCAGCCTGGCGGAGTAGCCGCCACCCAAGACCGTATTGGCCACCAGACCCGGATAGTAGGCGGGGTCGGTGCGCGCGATGGTCGGCTTGACCACGCTCACCGCAGCCTGGCCGGTGTCTGGCAGGTCGATGGCCAGGGTCCGAGCCTTGGCGGTGGGTGTAATATCGGGGGCCACAGGCCTGGGGCCTATGGGGCGGACCCAGGCACCAAAGGTCTTCTGGGCCAGGTCAAACCCGGCCTTGGCGCTGATCTTGCCGGTCAGGACCAGGACGGCATTGTGGGGCCGGTAGTAGGTCTGATGCAGCTTGGCCAGGTCACCAGCGGCCAGGCGCGCCACCGACGCCGGGGTTCCATCGGCCACATGGCCAAAGGCCGTGCCGGCAAACAGGACCGGGCTGGCGGCATAGCCGGCCAGTTGGCCGGGGTCCTGATAGGCCACCGACAATCCATCCAGCGTCTGGGCCCTCTGACGCTCCAGCTCCTCGGCGGCGAAGGCCGGGTTGCGGGCGATGTCGGCCATGATCGTCATGGCCGCGGAGAGCTTCTCGGGCATGACATTAAGGGTCACCGAGGCGCTCTCCTGACCACCGTCGGAGGTCAGGGTCGCCCCCAGGGCCTCGGTCTGTTGGGCGATCTGCGGGGCGCTGCGGGTCTTGGTGCCCTCGGTCAGCATGCCTGCTGTCATCCCGGCCAGACCGGCAAGACCCTGAGGATCAGCCCAGGCCCCGACCTTGACCGTCAGGTCGGCGGTCACCAGGGGCAGGTCGCTGGAGGGCACGACGATCACCCGCAGTCCATTGGGCAGGGTCTGTTCCACGGGAACCGGGAGGACGGGGTCGATGGCCGCGGCGATAGGGGGCGGCACCTGACGCTGATCTGCCGGTGCCAGTTCACGCACAGGGCCAGTATAGGTCACCGAGGCGATCTGGGGAGGTGTTTCGACCGTGGCAACATCGCTCTTCGGGCGGTCGGATTCCGGCAGGTAGCGAATCG
>JANNWD010000241.1:0-2530 GCA_031408315.1 Bacteroidota bacterium | reverse complement strand
GCTTTTTACTCATATTATAAAACAGAGAAACATCATTAAAAAAATACTGGCTTGATTTTTTTTGGCTCACTAATAAATGCTCAGCATTGTATTTTAAGTAAAAGCTGTTAGATAAGGTGAAATTTAAGGATAACTTTTGTTGTATTTGCTCAAAATACTGCTTAGGTATGGTCTTGCTATTTAAGTCATCAACAATATTTTTACTTACATTTTTGAAAAAATTTACCGAATAACCGCTGCTAATTTTTTGGGTAATTTTTGAATTAATGGTAAAGTCTGTAGATAGAGATTTATTACTAAATTTATAAAGTTGATTATTTTGAAACTGATTAAAATTTGATTGTTGCAGATTAATTTTTAATGCTACAGCAGTACGTAAAGTAAAAATATATTTGCTAATGCCGCCCAATAAAAATATTGAATTCGTTTTATTGTTAAAAAATAGATTTGAACGTTTAACTAAATTGGTTTCAAAATTTATTTCATTAATGTTGTTTGAAATTGTATTGGAATAATTAACGGCAATATTTGTAAAAAACAATTTTATTGGAATAGAAAAATTATAACCTAAGCTACCATTAATTATTTTTTTATCACTAATAAAAAAATAATTAATGGTAAGTGTTTTAAAATTTTGTAAAACAAAGCCAGTAAATGCGTTATCTATTGTGCCAAAGTTTCTGTCAATACCTAACCTAAACGTAAAATAATTATTTTTTTTAGTTGTGTATTTTATTTTTAATGACGGGGTAGTATATAAATAATTGTTGCTAGCATTATCGGTGTTGGTTTTCCAATAAATATGCTGATGATTAATAGGGAGGCTAAAATTGATATTTAGCTTATTAGTATTTTTTTCAAACTCTGGTATTAAATATGCTTTATATTGATTCCATTTTGTACCGTTTGTAAAACTATCTATTGCATTTGTAGTGGTATTGTTTTGCTGTAATAAATTTATTTGTGATTGTAGCTTTTGTATGGCACTACTAAATCCTGCTTTATAGTTTTGCATCCACTTGCCACCAGTATTTCTTATTGTTATGTAATTATTTGTAATAAATGAAGGAATTGATATAGACTGTGTAGTTTGCTTATAGGGCAAACTGCTATTAAATACTTCTGGTAAAATCCCTAAAACTAAGGCTAACTTTTCTTCTTTTTTCTGGATGGATAAATAAGAATAAATATCGGTAACTATTTTTTTACTAAAACGTTTTATTAGAGAAAATTCGTTTGAGGCAATACTATTTTTTTGCCATAAGTTTTGCAAACTAGTAGTACCATTAAAATTTATATTGGCAAAAGAAGGCATTGATTTTTTTTCAACTAGTAAAGTGTTTTTTAAATATTTCTTTTCATTGTTTATTGTGCTTGTTATTTCGGCATGAAGAATATTTTTTTTACCTGTAGTATTTAAATTTTCAAAAAAGCGAATAGTATCATTTGGCAAATAAAAATTAGTATTACTTGTATTGGCTTGGATATTTTTATCTTTTAGCCAATAAATATTTGTTTTAAAAGTTACTCCTTTTTTGTTTTTGAAAAGATTGTTTGTATTTAATAAAACACTGTTGTTAAATAAATACCTTTCTTCGGTAATATTGGGTAATTGAATTCCATTAAGCGATAATAAATTTTGTGGTGCAGTAATGTTATCTACCCTTTTTAAAAATTGTTGAAAATTTTGAGCTGTTAAATCGTTAGCAATGTTTTCGCCACTATTATTTAGTTTAAAACTATTTATAGCCTTGTATTGTTTTTTTAATGAGATGGCATTTATTTTTTCATTATAAATAATATTTTCTGCTACGCCAATGCCAACATCCGCTGTGCCTATGGTTTTTATTTTTGCCTTATCTTTTACTTTTAAATTTATTGCAACATCATCTGTTTTGTTATTATTTTTTAAAACTTTTATAGGTTGATGATTTTCTAACACTTGCACCTTTTCAATAACATCCGCAGGCAAGCTGTTGGTAGCAATATTGTATTTATCATCAAGCAAATCATCCCCATCTATATATAAATTGCTAATAGCTTTTCCATTATATAATATTTTACCTTTTGCATCTACCTCTATACCGGGTATTTTTTTTAGCACATCGCCAATTACTCTATCGGTTTTATTGCTAAAGGCAGCTACGTTGTAATTGATGGTATCACCATTTGTAGTTACTATCGGTTGTTTACCCTTTACAATAATATTGGGCAAAGCTTTTGCACTAGTAATAAGTGTAAAATTTATCACAGCAGAAGTATTGGTAATAATTTTTATTTGAGAAGCATACCCCAAGGCATTTACTTGTAGGCTATTATTTATTTGTGTTGTAGATGTTGTTATTCTGTAGCCGCCCATTTTATCAGTAATGCTATATCCTAAAATTGTACTATCGCTTCTTTTTAATAGTACAGAAGCAGAAGTAATTGGCAGATTGTTTTCATTTACTACAGTACCCTTAATTATTAACTGGCAAAACAATGTTTTGCCAGTTAATAAAAATAAAATTAAAAAAAATTAAACTTCTTT
>JANNWD010000240.1:0-6290 GCA_031408315.1 Bacteroidota bacterium | reverse complement strand
GTATAATAACATTACCAGAGGCTATGGGTACTGTATTGGTATTCCAGTTGGCTGCTGTATTCCAGTCTGTACCGTCACTGCCATCCCATGTTTGGGCTTGTATAATACTTGCTGCTAATACACATAAAAAAGATGTAATAATTTTTTGTTTCATTTTAGTATAATTAATTAAATAAAAAACAGGATGTTAAAAATTACTAGTTATTAAAGAAGAGATGCCATATCAATGCAAGGCAGTACAAGCAATTTGCAGGGCTTTTCAGATATATAGAGAAGGCATTATTCTACTGTAAACCAGATAATAATAATTGTCAAATAAATACTTTGTATGTAGGGTAAAAAATAATCCTTTTGGATTAGTTGCTAATAAGGCTAAATATAAAATAGGAGGTATTAAAAAACTTAATAAAAGGCTGGTTACATTTTTAAAAATAGCTTTTCAAGAATATCATATTATTTCAGCTAACCCCAAACAGCATTATTGTGTTATAACAATTTTCTTTGCACCTATTGCACCGCCATCTGCACCTCTAAGCTCAAGCATATATATGCCTGCTGCCAATACATGTGCAAGGTTTATATCCACTCTTGCCCCTAAACATGGCTGAGTAGATAAAACTTTTTGCTGATGTACTTTTATTCCTTTTGAATCGTAAAGGGTGAGTGTAAGTTGCTCACTCATTACACTGTAATATTTTATCCAAAACTTACCATTATTTGGATTTGGACCTGCATAAAACTCACCGGGAGTTGCACTGCTGAGAACTGTAATAGTTGAAGCCGTTGAGTTTGCTGCCACACAAGTACCGTTCTGCACAACAGCCCTGTACTTTGTTATTTGTGTAAGGTTTAAATAATTCTGCGTTGCAGTTGTGTTAGCAATGTTTACAACAGTAATAAAATTATCAACCGAATATTCCCACCGAATAATTGAACCAGCGTAACCGCTTAAAGTTAATACACCACTATTGCTGCCGCTGCAAACTGTAGCATCTGCTGTAACTGCACCAGCCGTCGTTCCATTGGTTACGGTAATGTTTGCTGGCGTTGAGTTTGCAGCTGCACAACTTCCGTTCTGCACCACAGCCCTGTACTTTGTTGTTTGTGTAAGATTTAAATAATTTTGTGTTGCATTTGTGTTTGCAATGTTTACAACGGTTACAAAATTATCAACCGATGATTCCCAACGAATAATTGAACCAGCGTAACCGCTTAAAGTTAATACACCACTATTGCTTCCGTTGCAAACAGTAACATCCGTATTTACTGCACCAGCGGTTGTTCCATTGGTTACTGTAATGGTTGCTGGCGTTGAGTTTGCTGCGGCACAAGTTCCATTCTGTACTACTGCTCTGTATTTTGTTGTTTGAGTAAGGTTAAGATAATTCTGTGTTGCAGTTGTGTTTGCAATAGTGGTAATCGTTGTAAAATTATTAGTCGAAGATTCCCAACGAATTATTGAACCAGTATAACCGCTTAATGTAAGTGTACCACTATTACTGCCACTACAAACTGTAGCATCATTCGATACCATACCTACTGTTCCCTGACTTAGTTTCCAAATAAAATCTTTTTCAGTTATTCCACTATTAAGATTAAAAATGCCAGTAGGGCATGGGTCAAAATCTACAATATTTTCATAAGTTCCACCTGTATAAATATTCCCTACTGCATCTACATTTATTGTCCTTATAATATCAGAATCGGTATTACCGCCTGCTGAAATTGCCCAAATAAAATTGGCGGCATTATTTAATTTCAGCAAAAACATATCTTGCATGTTTGCCGTTAAATTATAAACACCTGAACCAGGATCAAAATCTACTGTTTCACCAAAAATACCCCCTATGTAAATATTATTATCATTATCTAACGAAATACATAAACCACCATCATCTCCATTTCCACCAATTTTTTTTGCCCAAACAAAATTACCAGCCCCATCTAATTTTAGTATAAAAATATCTCTTAGCCCAACAGGTGTTAGCATAAATATACCAGCACCAGGATTAAAATCTGTAGTGGTGGAAAAATAACCTACGCAATAAATATTACCAATTGGGTCTACTGTTGATGAAGGAGATTCTTCATCATCAATTGTATTTACACCCCCTACTTGTTTTGCCCATAAAAAATTTCCGCCAGAAGAAAGCTTTAATATAAAATTATCATCTACACCAAGTGCTGTTTGGATAAATACTTGAGTTCCTGGATCAAAATCAACGGTAGCCCTAAATAAACCTGTAATAATGCAATCACCATTTACATCAGCAGTTATTTCATAAGGTACTATAAATGTATTTGCTGTTGGTCCACCCATTTGCTTTGCCCACAAAAAATTCCCATTTACATCAAGTTTAGCAACAAAAGCATCAAACTCTCCACCAGTGCTAGTAAGTGTTACAACAGCAGGGCCAGGATCAAAATCTACTGTATTTCTAAAATGCCCAGTACAAAAAATATTGCCATTTATATCTGTATCTATTGCTGCACCCACATTATCATTTGTATTATTTAAAGTAAACCCTTCAAATTTTTTCGCCCAAATAAAATTGCCTGATCCACTAAGTTTTAAAATAAAAATATCTCTATCATCACTGCCTGCGGCTGTTACACTCATATTAAAAACTCCACTGCCTGGGTCAAAATCTGCAGTGCCATTAAAATACCCTGTTATTAGCACATTTTCAAAAGCATCAATAGATACCGCCAGACTATGGGTTTCTTTTATACCTCCAACACGAACGGCCCACAAAAAATCACCTGCTGCATTTAATTTTGAAACAAAAAAATCTCCATCAGGCGATGAGGCTGTAAGATTATAAACGGTAGATCCAGGATCAAAATCTATTGTACCAACAAAACCGTTGGTTGTATAAATATTTCCCAAAGCATCTATAGTAACATTATTATCATTATGACTAAAACCAGTACTATAATTAACTTCTTTAGCCCATGCCAGCAAAGGGTTTTGGGCTTTTGCTGCAAATAATAAAACAGTAAAGAGGAGAGTGTAAAATAATTTCATAATCTTTATTTTTAAAAATAGTGCTGGTAATTACAGTATATGGATTTTGGAAGGAAAACAATAGTAAAAAAACAATAACAAATTGGGTTTGCTTATAATTCTTTTGGATTAGATCACTTTAACACAGGTATTTGTTAAATTGAGCATTAAATTTTACTTCTATTTCTTGAAAAATATTTATACCATATTAATAATGCTTTGGCTTGTAAATATTCACTTTACCACACAAGCACAAAAAATTGAACGCTACAAATATTCCAATTTCTGAAAGAAATAAAACAAGCAATGATTATTTTTTAAAGAATAATCCTTATGCGATATAATAAAAAATGTTAGCATTTTTCATTATAGTGAATCCAAGCTCCGGTATGGTTGCAATGATGTACCAAACCATCCATACATATTTTTGCACCTACTGAATATGATTTACCTGCATATTCACAAGTTGTTTCTTTAGGAGTATCTCCCAGTTCTACAGTTACGTTATTTAAAGGGCTGTCTAATTTTTGAGCTTTTATAATTGGCTCAAATTCAGGTTTATTATTTTCCATAATTTGTATTTTACATTGTTTACTCTAATAGCAGTTTTAGGCAGCCTTTCTGCATATTTCTTTGTTTATTAAGGGTTTTCTGTTAATCCAATTTTTTTGGCAACAGATATAGTTAAGTTCGTCATTAATTATTGAATAACTATCTACAAATTAAATTTGTATAAAACACTTCAACAATAATCCTTTTGGATTAGATGGCTTTTACGCTGGTATTTGTTAATTTTAGGATTAAATTTTTTATTTGCTTCATTTTTTGAAGAATAGTTATACCATATTAATATTTTTAGCTGTTTTAAATAATTTGTTTACTGCCAGTGCACAAAAAATTGAACGCTACAATACCTTTAGCTACAATGTAAACGAAGGTTTGCTGCAAAGCAGTATAGGCGATATTGCCGTTGATAAAAATAATTTTTGTTGGATTAGTTTCCCCAATGGCATACAAAAATTTGACGGAGAAAGTTTTGCCAATATACCATTGCAAGCAGGTTTGCCTGATAATAAGGCTGTATATTTTTTTACCTGCCGCAATGGTGATTTATTGCTGAGCCACTCACAAGGCATTAGTAAGTATATTATTGCCAGTAATAGCTTTATACAAATTTATAGTAATGATGTTCCGGTTACAGGTTCTATTATTTTTATTGGCGAAGATGAAGGGATTATTTATTTCTACACCCAAATCGGTTTTATAAAAGGCATCAATTACAATACATATAAACTTGTCGGCGAAACAAAAACGGAGTTACCTGTATATCCTTCTCAAAGCGAATACCAGGCAAAATTTAGTAGTAATATTATCAACCATAAAGTAGCCATTATTCTTAATTATAAACTATACCTCTGGAATTTAAAAGAACAAAAAATAATGGATAGCTCTGCAGTTATTCCTGATATATCTCCCAATTTGCTACAGTTAAAAACAGCGGATGAAGTTTTTTATCCTTCTACTAAAATAAATAATGCACTAATACTTTATAATTTTGCAACAAATAAAAGCAGCTCCATTTTTGTAAAGGGTAAAGATGATAAGCCAATATACCGGTGCCATATTCAGCCTTTTAAAAATAAACTGCTGCTTGTCTTTAATAATCGGTTATTTGAAACAGATAGTTCATTAACTGTACTAAAAACCGAACTGGTAGATTTTCAAAACCAGTCAATTGGAGGTATTGCCAATATACACAACATTAAAGAAGATAATTTTGGTAACCTGTATATTCAAACAGTAACCGGGGGTATAAAAAAAATAATCGGCAACAACTATCCAATAAAATATTACGGCACACTTAAAAAAGAAGATAATATTATAATAAGCCTTTTACCAGACAAAAAAAACAATAGGATATTAGCAGGCACAGCAGGCAGTGGTGTTTTGGTTTTTGATACACTGCAACGGTTGATAAAGCATATTAAAACGCTACCTGGCAAAAGCCCCCCTTTTTTGGTTAATGCTATCGTAAAAAAACCATCAGGCGATTATCTGTTGTTTAGCCCCGGTGAAAAAAAATTATGGGTTTTAAAAAATGATTTATCTACACTGGTTTCTACACCCATAATTTCAACATTGCCCGAAAATAAAAAAGGAATAGCATACTTTGGTAACATTTTATCTCAAAATAAGGCTGGCTCTATTACCCAAACACAGGGTAAATTATTCAGAACAAATTTTACAGACAATACTATTTATGAACATGAAGTTAGTACCGCATACATCATGGGGGGCTTATTGCACAAAAATTTTATCATCACCCATGCAAATGATGAACTCATTTTTATGGATGCAGTAACATTTGCCGAGGTTAAAAAAGTGCCTTTTAAAAACACAGGCTATGTAAGATGTTTTGCACATGACAATGAAAATAATATTTTTGCAGGCAGTAACAACGGCATTTATAAAATAGATGAAAATGGAAAAATTTTACAACATCTTACCAAACAAAATGGCCTGCCCGATGATTGTATTTATGCCATGGTTTTTGATGATGATAACTATTTGTGGTGCAGCACCAACAAAGGTATTTTCCGGCTAAATAAAGACAATAGCATTTTTCAACTTAAAAAAGAAGATGGCTTGCAGGAAAATGAGTTTAATACCAACGTAGTTACAAAAACGGAAGATGGAGAATTGTTTTTTGGCGGAGTTAATGGCGTAAGCAGTTTTTACCCAAAAGCCATTGGCGGTTTTGATGAAAAAATAAACTTGCTGTTTACCAAAATAAAAATAAATAATGAAGAGGCATTTAAAGATACTGCTGTATGGGATATAAAAAATATTGGTTTGCCATACCAAAGAAATTCACTCTCGTTCGATTTTATAGCCATGGCCAACAATAATCCTGGCCAGTATGTTTATCAATATAAAATGGATGGTATAGATAAGGAATGGATACAAAATAATGATATGCAAACTGTTCGGTATTTTTTACCACCGGGTCAATATGTTTTTAAAATTTATGCTTCTCGTTTTTTTGATAAAGATGCAAAGTCAATGAGGGAAATAACTATTATTATCCATCCCCCATTTTGGAAAGCTTGGTGGTTTATAGTTGGCTTAGGAATATTATCAATTTCTATATTATTTTTCAGCATCAATCGTTATAACAAAAATAAATACAACAAAAAATTAGTAGATATTGAGCATGAGTATAAAATTCAAATAGAAAGAGAGCGTATATCTAGAGACTTACATGATAGTATTGGTGCTTATG
>JANNWD010000239.1:0-13972 GCA_031408315.1 Bacteroidota bacterium | reverse complement strand
GGGTAAATTTTTGTACCATCACCCACAACTACATTTTTACCAATGTAAGCAAATGCACCTATGTAAACATTGTCGCCTATTTTGGCAGTGGTATCAATATAAACAGGTTGTTGTATGCCCGTTAATTGTTGTTGTTGTAGTTGTTGATATTTATCTAGCAACGTTGCAAAAGCACTGTATGCATCGGGTACTTTTATAAGTGTGGCTGTAATGGGTTGCTTTAACTGTTGATTATCATTTACAATAATTACAGAGGCTTTTGTAGTGTATAAAAAATCATCGTATTTGGGGTTGGCTAAAAAAGCTAATTGCCCTTGTTGGGCTTCTTCAATTTTGCCAAAAGAAGTTATAACGGCATTGGCATTGCCTTCAATTTTTCCATTAATAATGGCGGCTATTTGTGTTGCGTTAAATTGCATAATTTATCTTGGGTAACAAATATAATATTTTGTAACCTTACCTGTTAAGTTTTCGTTTATTAATGCATTGTCAACTTCACTAATATCTTTTACATCACCATTTTTAAATAATATGTAAATATGTTCGGTGGTAAAATTGTACGTACTGCTGCTACTTTCGCCAGTAAATACTAACCACTTTGCCTCGTCTAAATTTAAATTAAAGTTTTGTGCAACGATGTTTATTTGCTCTTCAATGGTATTTGTAGCAAAGTGTTTTGATTGGTAGTTTACTTTTAATAATTGGCGATTTAAAACACCATTGCACAAAAATGATAATACTTTATCACTATGATTACACCATTCTTTTATGGCTGCTAATACATCATAATCATCTATACTGCAAAACTCTTGTAACGAAACATTGCTTATTGGTTCATTTATAAATTTGTTTAAAGCTGAGCTGCTATGTGCTTTTATAAACTTTGCTCTTTTAATAATTTGCTTAAGCATTTGCTCTGCACATAAAACTGTTTTGTGTAAATACACTTGCCAATACATTAACCTACGGCTTACTAAAAATTTTTCTATAGAGTAAATTCCTTTTTCTTCTACCATTAATTCGCCATTGTGTACTACCATCATTTTAATAATTCTATCGTAGCCAATGCTACCTTCAATTACGCCAGTAAAAAAACTATCTCTGGTTAGGTAATCCATTCTATCAACATCAAGCTGCCCACTTATTAGTTGATGTAAAAACTTTTTATCATAATTATTGGTAAAAATATCTACAGCTAATTGTAGTTGCCCATTAAATTGTGTGTTTAATTCCTTAATAATTAGTAACGAAATTTCTTCATGATGCATACCTTCTATTAGCGTATGCTCTAACGCATGGCTAAATGGGCCATGCCCAATGTCATGTAAAAGAATGGCAATTTTTGCCGCTTGTTGCTCTGCAAAAGTAATTTCAACTCCTTTGCGGCTTAACTCTGTTAATGCCAAACCCATTAAATGATACGCCCCTAAAGAATGATGCAGCCTACTGTGTACTGCACCAGGGTAAACCACATTTGCCATTGCCATTTGATTTATACGGCGTAAGCGTTGATAATATGGGTGAGATATTATTTGATTGATTAATTCATCATCTATTGTTATAAAACCGTAAACGGGGTCGTTAATAATTTTTCTAAAAGGCATATTCAGTTTCCTGTTTGCAGTTTTCAGTTTTGCACAAACTGTTACTGTTTTTGTTAAAAGATATACAAAGCTAAATAAAGATGATAAGGTATGGTATAAAAAATTAAATTTGTAAAAAGTAAGTTTATGGTTCATCGTTAATAGTTCATTGTAGTAACATTGAAAATTGCGTTTTACCATTAACAATGAACCATTAACAATTAACTAAATGACTACAGCAAAAATACTTTGGGTTGATGATGAAATTGATAGCCTTACCAGCCAAATTATGTTTTTAGAAAATAAAGGGTATGATGTAACTACAAAATCGAATGGTTTTGATGCTATTGAATATGTAAAAGATAATGTGGTAGATGTGGTACTTATGGATGAAAGTATGCCAGGGCTTACAGGCCTGCAAACATTGCAACAAATAAAAGAAATTAAAACAAACTTGCCTGTTGTATTAATTACAAAAAATGAAGCCGAAAATTTAATGGATGAAGCCATTGGTAGCCAAATAAGCGATTACTTAATAAAGCCTGTAAACCCCAATCAGGTATGGCTTAGCTTAAAAAAAATTATTGATAATAAACGATTGGTTGCAGAAAAAACAACATCTAGCTATCAGCAACAATTTACTAGTTTGTTTAGTGCATTAAACAGTAATCCTAATTATAATGAGTGGATGGACTTGTATAAAAAATTAGTGTATTGGGAACTAGAAATGAAGAAAAGCGACAGCCCTGAAATGCAAGAAGTATTTGCATCGCAAAAGCAAGAAGCCAACATAGAGTTTTTTAAATTTGTTACCAAAAATTATGCAAGCTGGGTAAATCCTAAAAATGCGGACACTCCAATAATGAGTAATACATTAATGAAGTATAAAGTTTTTCCGCATTTGGAAAAAGGTACGCCATTGTTTTTTGTGTTGATAGATAACTTGCGTTTTGATCAATGGAAAACAATACAGCCAATATTTGCTGAAAGTTTTAGAATACATGAAGAAGAAACGTTTTACGCCATTCTGCCAACAGCTACACAATATGCCCGTAATGCTATTTTTGCAGGTATGATGCCTATTGATATTGAAAAACAGTTTCCTGCACAATGGAAAAACGATGATGAAGAAGGAGGAAAAAATATGTTTGAAGAAGAGTTTTTTAAAGCACAGTTAAAACGATTAGGTAAAGGCGATTTAAAATATTCGTACACAAAAATTACCAATAATAACGATGGACAAAAAATGGTGGATAATATGCATAATATGTTACAGAATGATATAAATGTTATTGTATATAATTTTGTAGATATGCTTAGCCATGCTAGAACAGAGATGGAAGTATTAAAGGAATTAGCTGGAGATGAAACAAGTTATAGGAGTATTACAAAAAGCTGGTTTGAACATAGTCCGCTGCACCAAGCCCTTAAAAAAATTGCTGATAAAAAAATAAATTTAATTGTAGGAACAGATCATGGAAGTGTACGAGTGAAAAATCCTGCAAAAGTTATTGGTGATAAACAAACTACGGCAAACTTACGTTATAAGCATGGTCGTAATTTAAATTACGAAGCCAAAGAAGTATTATCGTTTAAAGATCCAAGAGAAGCCGGATTACCAACACCAAATGTTAACAGCAGTTTTATTTTTGCAAAAGGCGATTTGTTTTTGTGCTATCCTAATAATTATAATCATTATGTTAATTACTACCGCAATACGTTTCAGCATGGTGGCGTAAGTTTAGAGGAAATGATAGTACCAGTGATTAGAATGAGTAGTAAATAATTAGCAAAAACAACTTATTAACGATTGTTGAAAACGTTTTTTTGTATTGCTATTGAATTGATAGAAGTTACATTGAATTAAAAGTTACAAAAACCTTGTAGGGGTTTGGGCTATGAAATACACACAAAACATATTAGACAAAATAGAAAAAATTGCTGAAGAAGTTGGCTATGTAATTCGTTACGAAAGAGGAAATTTTCAAAGCGGTTATTGCATATTACAAGCCAAAAAAGTAATTGTATTAAATAAATTTTTTACTACCGAAGGAAGAATAAATACATTGATTGAGCTAATGCCTCAATTAGATATTAATTTTGATGCATTAACACATGAAAGCCAAAAAATGTTTGACGAGGTAATGTTAGTAAAGGTTTAATTATAATCTCTGCGTTACCTTTTTTTACTCTTTTCTCTGCGGTGAATTAACTAATTTGCATTTTACATGCAATTTCCAAAATTAAAAATAACATTCTTAGGTACAGGTACAAGCAGCGGTGTGCCTATGATTGCTTGTAATTGTATTGTTTGTACATCTACCAATAAAAAAGATAAACGTTTACGCAGTAGTATTTTAATAGAAAGTGCTACAACAAGTTTTGTAATAGATACCACCCCCGATTTTCGTTACCAAATGTTACGAGCCAATATACAAAAGTTGGATGCTGTTTTATTTACCCATCCACATAAAGACCATATTGCTGGGTTAGATGATGTAAGGGCTTTTAATTTTTTTAGCCATAAGCCAATGGAATTGTATGCAAATTCTTTAACCGAGGAAGCTATTAAAAGAGAATTTGCCTATGCTTTTTCCGACAAAAAATACCCTGGTATACCCAATCTAAATATCAACACTATTAATAACGAACCTTTTTATATTGGCGATATTTTTATACAACCCATTTTAGTATGGCATATAAAAATGCCCGTGCTAGGTTTTAGAATGGGTGATTTTACTTACATAACCGATGCTAATAAAATTGAGGAAGAAGAACTAGAAAAAATTGTTGGCTCAAAAATTTTAGTACTTAATGCCTTGCGTAAAGAAAAACATATTTCTCACTTTAATTTAGAAGAAGCTATAGCACTTGCCCAACAATTACAAATACCACAAACGTATTTTACACACCTTAGCCATCAAATGGGTTTACATAGCCATGTAAGTGAAGAGTTACCAAAAGGAGTTTGTTTGGGGTGGGATGGGTTGGTAATAGAAATGTAGTATATTAGTGTATAATTATAAAGTAA
Organism: Bacteroidota bacterium; assembly: GCA_031408315.1. Classification (GTDB taxonomy): domain Bacteria; phylum Bacteroidota; class Bacteroidia; order Chitinophagales; family Chitinophagaceae; genus Ferruginibacter. Next base: position 9,358 of record JANNWD010000239.1, on the reverse strand, counting down.
ACCTTATTTTATTGGCAACCCAATTCTATTAACCAATACTTATTTTACCGTTTTATTTTTATATAATTTGCCCATGAAAAAATTTATTCAAGCCTATTTTAACTTCACTAAAAAAGAACGACGAGGTATTTTAACAATTTGTGTATTAATTATTACAGTATCTTTTTTGCCAACAATATTCCCTTATTTCATTAAAGATAAAACACAAAGCAGTAATGCATTTGAGGCTGATATTGCAAGGCTTAGGCTTAAACAACAAGACAGTACCACTAACTTTTTTGCTAAAAATTATGATGATGATAATTTTGCAAACTACCATCAACCCAATTATAAAAATTATTTAATAAAAGGGGAATTGTTTTATTTTGACCCTAACAACATAAATGCGGCAGATTGGAAGCGGTTAGGCGTAAGAGATAAAACCATTGCCACTATTTTAAATTATACCAGCAAAGGCGGCAAGTTTTATAAGCCCGACGATTTAGGAAAAATTTGGGGTTTTTTTCCAAACGAAGTAGAACGATTAATGCCTTATATACAAATAAAAGATGTGCAAAATAACTATGCTAATAATTATCCGTCACAAAATACTTACGAAACAAAAACATACGACAAACCAAAATATACACCTACCGTTGTTGATGTAAATAATGCAGACACAACTGCATACATCGCCTTGCCCGGTATTGGTAGTAAATTGGCACAACGCATAATTATATTTAGAGAAAAACTTGGCGGCTTTTATAAAATAGAACAGGTTGGCGAAACGTTTGGCTTAGCCGATAGTACATTTCAAAAAATAAAACCTCGTTTATCTATCAATGATAAAACAATAAAGCAATTTAATATTAATACAGCCAGTGTAGACGAAATGAAACCTCACCCATACATACGCTACAACATTGCCAACGCTATTGTACAATACCGAACACAGCATGGAAACTTTAGTAGTATTACAGATATAAAAAAGATAATGATTATAGACGAAGCGATTTTTGTTAAAATATCACCTTATCTCACAATTCAATAATGTTTCTTTCAAATCACCGATATCAGCGTTATCTAGGGAAGAAAATTAAAAATCTGTGCTAAGCTGTTTCATCTGTGGCTCAACTTGTATCTTTGCTTCACAAAAAACGAATGCCATTTTATGAATTTTCAACAACAAGAATTAACTGCTCAAGTAGCACAAACAGCTAAAGATTTTGCCCTACAACATATAAAACCACACTTAATGGAGTGGGACGAAAGCCAAGAATTTCCCTTACATATTTTTAAAGAATTAGGTAAGCTTGGATTAATGGGCATTTTGGTGCCAGAGGAATATGGCGGCAGCGGATTAAGTTATTTTGAATATAATGTAGCCATACAAGAAATTGCTAAGGTTTGTGGTAGTATTGGCTTATCATTAGCAGCACACAATTCTTTATGCACTGGGCATATTTTAGCATTTGGTAACAAAGAGCAAAAGCAAAAGTATTTACCCAAACTAGCCACAGCAGAGCATATTGGAGCTTGGGGCCTTACAGAAGCCAACACAGGTAGCGATGCTGGTAATATGCAAACTACCGCTATAAAAGATGGCAATGATTGGATAATAAACGGTACCAAAAACTGGATTACTCATGGCAAAACAGGTGATATTGCTGTGGTAATTTGCCGTACTGGTGAGCCACGTACTAAGGATAATGCTACAGCATTTATTATAGAAAGAGGAAAACCAGGTTTTAGTGGTGGAAAAAAAGAAAATAAACTAGGTATGAGGGCTAGCGAAACCGCCGAAATGATTTTTGATAATTGCAGAATACCCGATGCTAATAGAATGGGTGAAATTGGCAGCGGTTTTAAACAAAGCATGAAAGTATTGGATGGTGGAAGAATTTCAATTGCGGCGTTAAGTCTTGGTATTGCAAAAGGAGCGTATGATGCTAGTAAGCAGTATGCCAAAGAACGTTACCAGTTTGACCAACCTATTGCCAACTTTCAAGGGATAAGTTTTAAGCTGGCAGATATGGCTACAAAAATTGAATGTGCTGAATTGCTAATTAACCAAGCTTGCGATTTAAAAATGAAAGGCTTACCTATGACTAAAGAAGCAGCAATGGCAAAATATTATGCCAGTGAAGTTGCTGTAGAAGTGAGTACCGATGCCGTACAAATTTTTGGTGGCTACGGTTACACTAAAGATTTTCCGGTAGAAAAATTTTATAGAGATAGTAAACTTTGTACAATTGGTGAGGGAACAAGTGAAATACAAAAACTGGTTATTAGTAGAGAAGTGCTTAAATAATTAAAAATTAAGAATGAATAATTAATAATTTTGCCCTAAAGTTTAGGGCATTTTTAATTATAGAGTTATGAAAATTTTATTTTTTGCTTTAATGATTTTGCTAATTAGTTGTAATAATAGCAATGATAAAAGACTTATTCCTTCGCAACCCATTGTGCTTGAAGATGAGGAAAAGGCTGATGGTGAAATTCTATTTAAAAATAATTGTGCTAATTGCCATAAGCCAGATAAAGACTTTACTGGACCAGCTTTAAAAGGGCCTTTAGAAAGATGGGCTTATAATAAAAAAGCGATGTATGCCTTTATTAGAAATCCTGCAAAATCTATTAGCAAAAACACCTATGCAAAAAAGCGTTATGAAAAATGGAAAGGAGGTGGGTTAATGACTGCATTTCCTCAATTAAGCGATAAAGAATTAGACGCAATAATGAGCTACTGCGATAATTACAATTTAAAGCCAGTACGATAAAAGTCGCTGTGCTATTTTACAAATTTACCCATCCAATCCATCATCATTAGGCACACTTGCACCAAGCATATTATCAACAGCCCCACTCAACATGGGAAATTTTTCTTTCACAAATTTTTTAATTACCTCTACACTTTTTTGTGCTTGCTCGGCTGTAACGCCAGCATCGGCAACTAGTTTGTCAATTAATTCTTGCATATTAATTCCTAATTTTTAATTATTAATTCCTAATTATTCCGTGTCATACCTATCCACCCGTTCAATACCTGGCAAAGATTTTAATCGTTTTAAAAGTTCTTCTAATTCCTCTCTATCATGTACAAATATTTTTACATTACCCTCAAAAATTCCTTCCTTAGCTTCAATCGTCATAGCACTAATATTAAATTTCATTTCACCGCTAATAAGGTTAGTAATTTTATGTATAACACCAACATCATCTAACCCAATAATTTTTAATCCGGTTAAAAAAGATATTTCTTTATTTTTTGCCCACTTTGTTTTTACAACTCGGTGTCCGTAGTTCGATAATAATCTTGCCGCATTATTACAATTGGTACGGTGTATTTTTAAACCTTCGCCAGTGGTTACAAAACCAAACACATCATCGCCTGGTATAGGTTTGCAGCAGTTGGCTAAGCTATACATTATTTGGTCGCTTTTTTCTCCAAAAATTATAAGTTCAGCATCTTTTTTATTTATTTGTTTAGATGGTTCAAAAACTTTTTCCTCTGTAATTATTTTTATAGGTTTTGGAGCAATTAATTTATCACCAGCTACGGTAAAGTCTTTAAGTTCTTTTAAATCAATTTTTTTTATTGATATATCGTATAACAAATCGAGTGAGGAACCAGTTTTATAAAAATTCGATAGCTCTTCTAAGTTATTTTGATTCATTGCAGCACCCATACCTTCTAGCTTACGTTGCAATACATACTTACCTTCATCAGCAATTTTTCTTTTTTCTTCTTTTAAAGTATCTTTTATTTTACTCTTTGCTTTACTAGTAACAACAAAATTTAACCATTCTAAATTTGGTTTTTGTTTGGCACTTGTAATAATTTCTATTTGATCGCCACTTTTTAATTTGTAGGCAATAGGCACTAGTTTATGATTAACTTTTGCCCCAATTGTTTTACTACCCACTGCGGTGTGTACACTAAAAGCAAAGTCTAATGCGGTAGCACCTACAGGCAGCATTCGTACATCGCCTTTTGGGGTATACACATAAATTTCTTCTGCTAAAAAAGATGTTTTAAAATCTTGTAAAAAATCTAATGAGTTATTATCTTGATTGCTTAGCGCTTCTCTTATTTGCCCAAACCATTTATCAAAGCGGCTTTCGTCGGTAGCATCTTCTTTATATTTCCAATGAGCAGCTAATCCTTTTTCGGCAATTTCGTTCATACGCTTTGTACGTACTTGCACTTCTACCCATTTGCCTTGTGGCCCCATTACCGTTGTGTGTAAGGCTTCGTAACCATTACTTTTTGGGTTACTTAACCAATCTCTTAATCGTTCAATACTTGGGGTATATTCATCTGTAATAATGCTATACACTTTCCAGCAGTCTTCTTTTTCTTTTTCTACAACTGCATTTACAATAATACGAATGGCAAATAAATCATACACTTCTTCAAAAGCTACCCCTTTCTTTTTCATTTTTGTGCTAATGGAGTGTATGCTTTTTGGTCGTCCATAAATTTCAAAATCAAACTCAGCTTTTTCTAATTTTTCTTTAATAGGGCGTATAAAATCATTTATGTATTTAGTACGTTCTCTTTTTGTATCGTTAAGTTTTTGTGCAATGTATTTGTAGGTATCAGGCTCCATGTACTTCATGGATAAATCTTCCATTTCGGTTTTAATATTGTACAAACCCATACGATGGGCTAGGGGTGCATATACATAAACTGTTTCGCTACTTATCTTCAGTTGCTTTTCTCTTTTCATGCTATCCATCGTACGCATGTTATGCAACCTATCGGCAAGCTTTATTAATATTACTCTAGGGTCGTCGGTAAGGGTAACTAAAATCTTTTTAAAATTTTCGGCTTGTTGTGTAGTATTGGTGTCCATTACCGTACTTATTTTGGTAAGGCCATCTACTATTTTTGCAATCTCTGTTCCAAACTCTCGTTGTACATCTTCTAAAGTAATATCGGTGTCTTCAACGGTATCATGCAGCAAAGCACAAATAGTGCTACGTACGCCAAGTCCAATTTCATCTACACAAATTTGTGCTACGGCTAAAGGGTGCAAAATGTAAGGCTCCCCACTTTTCCGCCGCATTGTTTTGTGGGCTTCGGCAGCCATTTCAAAAGCTACTCTTAACAGTTCCTTATCGCCTGGTTTTAAATTAGTTTTAAGGCTTCGTAAAAGTCCACGGTAGTGTTTAAGAATCTCTTTTTTCTCTTCTTCTTCTGTAAGATTATATTTTGGTATTGTTTCAAGTACTTCCATATGTATAAAACGAATTTACGGAAAACAAATGTGTTTTCCATTTTCAACAAAAACCTTACCTTTGCGGTCCAAAATTCCGGATGTGGCGAAATTGGCAGACGCACTAGACTTAGGATCTAGCGGAGTGATCCATGTAGGTTCGACCCCTATCATCCGGACAAAAACAAACAAAATCCCTCTTCGTAACAGGAGAGGGAATTTTTTAAAGTACAATTAATAAATACACAATGGCAACAGTTGCAAGAGAAAATGTTGGGCTTTTAACCGACAAACTAACCGTAAAAATTAGTAAAGACGATTATTTTCCTACGTTTGATAAAAAAGTAAAAGAATACGCAAAAACTGCAAATATTCCCGGTTTTAGAAAAGGAATGGTACCAGTAGGTATGGTAAAAAAAATGTATGGGGGGTCTATTTTTACCGATGAGGTTTTGAAAACTGTAGAAAAAGAATTGTACAATTATTTGAATACCGAAAAGCCAGATATTTTTGCTCAACCCCTTCCTTTAGATAATGATGTACGTGGTTTGGATATGAACAACCCTACCGATTACGAATTTGGTTTTGAAATTGGTTTAAAACCAGCTTACGCCCTTGCTGATTTAAGTAAAGCTAAACTTACAATGAATAAAGTAAAAGCTACTGAAGCAATGGTGGATGAAGAAATTAGCCGAATGCAAATTAAAGGCGGTAAAATGACTGAGCCAGAAACTATAGATAACGAGGAGAATGTATTGAATATTTTATTTACTGAAAGTGATAAGGAGGGCAATGCTGTAGAAGCTGGTGTTAACAAAGAAAATTCGGTTATTGTAAAATACTTAACTGCCGCTACTCAAAAACAATTTATGGGTAAAAAAGTAGGCGATAATGTTGTTATACAATTAGGTAAAGCTTTTGAAAAAGATAAATTAGATGCTTTTGTTGCTGATTTAGGGTTAGCTAAAGAAGATGCTGCAGATAAATATTTTAATTTAAGTATTGTAAAAGTTGGTTTGGTAGAAAAAAGAGAATTGAACGAAGAGTTTTTTAAAGAAATTTATCCTACAAAAGAAATAAAAACCGAAGCAGAGCTTAGAGAAAGCTTAAAAGAAGAAATACAAAACTATTGGAATGGGCAAAGTAAAAATCAATTACAAGACCAATTGTATCATTATTTGTTAGATGAAACAAACATGGAGTTTCCTGCAGAGTTTTTAAAACGCTGGTTACAAAATGGTGGCGAAAAACCAAAAACAGCCGAAGAAGCAGAAGCTGAATTTCCTGGTTTTAGCGGTCAATTAAAATGGACGTTGATAAGCGATAAATTAATTACCGATAATAAATTAGAAGTTGGTAACGAAGAATTGAGAGAATACATGAAAGTAGAAGTAATGCGTTACTTTGGCACCATGCAAATGGGGGATGATACTAGCTGGTTAGAAAGCTATATTGATAGAATGATGAAAGATGAAAAGCAAGTAGATGCTAGCTATCGCCGTTTAATTACCGAAAAACTATTTACTTGGATGGAAAGCCAAGTAAAACCAAAAGAAAAAGAGGTAACCGCTGAGGAATTGACAGGTATGATGCATAATCATCAACATTAATAATAAAAAAGTCTAATAGTAAGCTGCTCAATATATTGGGCAGCTTTTTTATTGCCAATTAGGATTTAAAAAATTATCTTCATAGCTTAATAAAAGAGTTTACCTACCACCACAATATAAAATGAATATCCTAATTGTAGAAGATGAATTACTGATAGCAGAAATGCTAAAGGAAATGCTTATTGACTTAAAGCATACAATAATTGGTATTGCTAAAAATTTTGCTACAGCAGAAGTATTGCTTCAAAAAAATGAGTTAATAGATTTTTGTTTTTTAGATATAAATCTACACAGCGAAAAATCGGGTTACGATGTTGCCAATTTAATAAACGCTAAATACAAAATACCTTTTGTTTTTCTTACCTCATACTCCGATAAAAGTACCATTGAAATTGCATTGGCATATAAACCACAAGCCTACCTAATAAAACCTTTCTCGGAAATTGATTTATTTACTACAATAGAATTAGTTAAAACAAGAGTAAGTATTTTGCCACAACAAAAAGAACAGGAAACCATTGTAATAAAAGATGGAGTTAAAACTTTTAAGCTTACAATAAATGAAATTTTATGGCTAAAATCGGATAACATTTATATTGAAATAAAAACAATAAAAAAAACACATTTAATACGTAATAGTCTTGTACAGTTTTTAGATGAAATAAATGTTCCTTGTTTTAAAAGAGTACATAGAACTTTCGCCGTAAATATAAACCAAGTGCATGCAGTTGCTGGGCAACATTTACTAATAGGAAATGAAAAAATTCCCCTATCCAGAAAATTTAGAGAGGAGATTTTATTAAATTTTCAATAAAATATGTTGAATACCTACAAATTAATGTCATTCTCAACATATTTTACAAAAGTATCTTTTTATATTATTTCTTTACAATTAAATTGATAAGCCCGTTTTTAATATTACCCCTAAATAGCATTAGGCAAATTCTTATTTTGCTTACAATAGTATTATGTGGTAGTGCTAAAGCTCAACAAAAAAATGAGTTGATAAATAGTTTAAAACAGCAAATACAAAATGCACCTTCAGACACTACAAAAGCAAGGCTACAGGGTTTATTGGCTTGGCAAATAAAATTCACCAATCCTGCCGAAGCAATACAATTAGCCGAAGTCGAAATTGCTGTTGGAAAAAAATATCAAGATTATTTGAAACTTGCCGATGGCTACAGAATGAAAGGCTTGCAATTAATAATTGCACAAAAATATGCCGCTGGAGAAACTGTTTACGATTCATGTATTGAGTATGCACAAAAAGCAGGTAGCGATTTTTATCAGGCTTCATGCTTCACATTGTGGGCTGGCATGTATGGGGCTCATAGCGATTTTGATAAATCGATAGAATTAAATGAAAAAGGATTAACATTTGCCAAAAAAACAAACGACCCTAAAATTATTGCTGTGCTTAGCAATAATTTAGCCGAAAACTATAAACTAGCTGGCAGAAAATTAGATAGCATTCAGCCCATGTTTAAATTAGCAGTAAGTAGCTTTGTACAAGCCGAGCAGTGGACGAATGCAGCAGTAGTTTCTTCTAATTTAGCACAAGAATATGCTGATAGAAAAGAAGTGGAAAAAGCTAAAAAAGAAATTCTATTTTCTACAGAATTAGTACAAAAAGACTCAACAGATAAATTTTTTATTGCACAAATTTATAATAATTACGCTGCTACCTATTTAACCTTAAATCAATTAGATCTTGCTGAAAAATTTGCCAAAAAATCAAAGCAATTGTTAGAAGGATTTAAAACTCCAGATAATTTATTATTAACGGTTGAAAACCTTACTAAAATTTATTTGGCTGCCAAAGAATATGATAAAGCACAAACATCTGCACTACAACAATTGCAACTAGCCCAGCAACAAAAATCTAAATTAAACATTAGCAATGCTTATAAAGCATTAGCGGAAGTTGCACAAAATAAAAATGAGTTTAAACAGTCGTTGCAATATTTTCAATTATACAAATCATGGGGCGACAGTGTGTATAACGATAAGCAACAACAAAATATATCTAACCTAGAAACAAAATCTTTATTAGCACAAAAGGAGTTTGAAGCAAAATTTTTTACAACTCAAAAAGTAAAAGAAAACACTACATTAAAAATACAAAAATGGATTGCCATTACTACTTGTGGGCTTTTGCTTTTACTTGGTTTATTATTATTTAATGCATATAAAAAGAAGCAAAAAATAAATAATCAATTGGTTGCCGAAAAAAAAATAGTAGAGCAACAAGCCAACGAAAAAGTAGTTTTAATAAACGAAATACACCATCGGGTAAAAAATAATTTAACTATGCTAAAAAGCTTGTTGTACTTGCAAGCACGAGCATCAACCCAATCCGAAACAAAAAGCATATTAACCGAAGTGCAGGCTAGGGTGCAAAGCATGGCATTGGTGCATCAAAATTTATACGAAGGTAACCAAACGGCTAAATTAAATTTCTCCTCTTTTATTCAAGATTTATTTGCAGAATTATCACAATCTTATTTTGATAAAACAAAAAAAATAAATTTTGAAGTACAAGGC
>JANNWD010000238.1:0-4276 GCA_031408315.1 Bacteroidota bacterium | reverse complement strand
AATAATTTTAAGCCCTTTAAATCAATACCTTCCCAAGCTGCAAAAGGATCAAGCAATTGCAAACGCTTACTAGTAGGCGATACAATTACTTGTACTCCACTACCATCTTCAGCAGGCTTTTGGTAGCCAGCATCTTCTACTGCAAAACCAGTTGGCGGTAATTCGTAACCCGTTGGAGCATCTAACTTTACTTGTTCGCCTTTATCGTTTGTTAAAAAATCGGTTAAGGGGTTAAAGGATAAATCGCCTGCAATTGCCATAGCCGTTACAATTTCTGGACTGCCTACAAATGCAAACGTATTAGGGTTACCATCTGCTCTTTTAGCAAAATTTCTATTAAACGAATGAACAATCGTATTTTTTTCTTTTTTCTCTGCACCAACTCTATCCCACATACCAATACAAGGGCCACAAGCATTAGCAAAAACATTGGCACCAATTTTATCAAACACACTTAAAAAACCATCTCTTTCAATAGTGTAGCGTATTTGCTCACTGCCGGGGTTAATATTAAATTCCGACTTTAAGGTTAAGCCTTTATCAATTACTTGTTGTGCTAAACTTACGGCTCGGCTAATATCTTCGTAACTACTATTTGTACAACTACCAATTAAACCTACTTCAATTTTATTAGGCCAACCGTTTGCTAAAGCAGCAGCTTTCATTTGAGAAATTGGCGTAGCTAAATCTGGGGTAAATGGTCCGTTTAAATGTGGCTCTAATGTATTTAAATCTATTTCAATTACTTCATCAAAATACGCACTAGGATTTGCATAAACTTCTGCATCGCCGGTTAAATGTTCTTTTATAGTATCGGCAGCATTTGCAATATCTTCTCTACCTGTAGCTTTTAAATAACGGCTCATACTTTCGTCGTATCCAAAGGTTGATGTTGTTGCACCAATTTCGGCACCCATATTACAAATGGTTCCTTTGCCTGTACAGCTTAAGCTAATAGCACCTTCGCCAAAATATTCAACCACAGCACCAGTACCACCTTTTACGGTAAGTATACCAGCAACTTTTAAAATAACATCTTTTGGGGCTGTCCATCCGCTTAATTTTCCAGTCAATTTTACACCAATTAATTTGGGCATTTTAAGCTCCCAAGGTAAGCCTGCCATTACATCACAAGCATCTGCACCGCCAACACCAATGGCAATCATACCAAGTCCTCCAGCGTTTACAGTGTGGCTATCTGTACCAATCATCATACCGCCAGGAAAAGCGTAATTTTCTAAAACTACCTGATGAATAATACCAGCACCAGGTTTCCAAAAACCAATACCATATTTATTACTTACACTTGCTAAAAAATCGAACACTTCACTGCTTTCTGTAACTGCTCTATCCAAATCAGTTTTACTATTTACTTTGGCTTCTATTAAATGATCGCAATGCACTGTACTTGGTACTGCAACTTTTGTACGGCCACTTTGCATAAATTGCAACAACGCCATTTGGGCAGTAGCATCTTGCATGGCAACTCTGTCTGGTGCAAAATCTACATAATCTGTACCTCTTACATAATTTTTTTTAGCATTACCTTCGGTAAGATGGGCATACAATATTTTTTCTGTTAAGGTTAATGGTTTGTTTACTACTTTACGGGCTGCGTCAATTTTTGAAGCAAAATTGGCGTAAAGGGTTTTAATCATTTCAATGTCGAATGCCATAGTTAAAATACAATTTTTAAGATGTATGATGTGAGATGTGCAAATTTACAAAATTAACCTCACTATATAAAACTGTAGTTTTTGTTTAAGGGTTGTCAACCTTGCTAAAAGTTTTTGAATTTTAAATAGACTTAAAAAAAGGTTGATAACCCTGTCCAAAATTTTACATCTTGTTTATTAATAAAAATGTTTTAAATTAGCCATGTGAATAAGTTTAAACATTTTATTGAGTGGCATGTATTTGGTGTGTGTACTTCCATTGGCGAAAAAATGGGTATTGCTACATCTACAATACGTAAATATTTTATCTACATTTCCTTTATAACAATGGGCTCTCCATTGATAATTTACCTTTTTGTTGCGTTTTGGATGAATGTGAAAAATTATATTCTTAATAGTAAAAGAAATCCCATAAAATATTAGTTGGCATCTATCTGGTTATCAATCTTTTCTTTTTACCAAGAAAAAAATATTGCAATAACGTTAATTGTTTATGCAACCATTTATTCTCATGCTACGACTTACATATAACTAATCTTTAATAAGAATTAGTAAAGATAAAAAATTCCCGTTTTAAACAATATCCAACAGGTTAAAATTTAATTGATTCTTATCAATATAAGGGTCTCTGAATCAGCAGCAATATACCGCTTATGGCGGTATTTTTGTTTATAAGATACTTGCTCTTATCTTAACTAATTTTTCTAATAAAGTTTGTAATAAATTTAAATTGAGCATATTAGCTCCATCGCTTTTTGCCATTGAAGGGTTAGGGTGTGTTTCTATAAATAAACCATCTGCACCTGTTGCAATGGCGGCTTTGGCAATAGTTTCAATCAATTGTGGATTGCCGCCAGTAACGCCGCTTGTTTGATTGGGTTGTTGAAGGCTATGTGTACAATCCATAATTACAGGTACGCCAATTTCCTTCATCCAAGTAATATTTCTATAATCCACCACTAAGTCTTGATAGCCAAATGTGTTACCTCTTTCAATTAAACCAACTTTATCATTGCCACAATTGTTGATTTTTTCAACGGCAAATTTCATACTTTGGCCACTTAAAAATTGACCTTTTTTTACATTCACTATTTTACCCGTTTTTGCAGCAGCTTCTAACAAATCGGTTTGGCGGCAAAGGAAAGCAGGTATTTGTAAAATGTCAACATATTTAGCAGCCACTTCTGCTTCTTGTGCCGTATGTATATCTGTAGTTGTAGGAAGATTATATTTTTCGCCAACCTTTTTTATTAATTGCAACGCTTTTTCATCGCCAATGCCAGTAAATGAAGTTGCTGCAGTTCGGTTAGCTTTACGATAGCTTGCCTTAAAAATATAGGGGATTTGTAATTTTGCACAAATGGTACTAACCTTTTCGGCAATCTCCATTACTAAATCTTCGCTTTCTACCACACATGGCCCCCCAATTAAAAAAAAATTATTTGTATTGTATTGTTGAGATGTAAATAATTGCTGTAAGTAATTTTCCATACTACAAAGTTACATTATTCGTTTTTGAATTTTACATTTGCACCCTAAACGATTGTTATGGCTAAAGAAAAAATACTGGTAATAGGTGCTAGTGGACAAATAGGTGTGGAGCTTACCTTGGCTTTACGTAAAATTTATGGTAACACAAATGTTGTAGCAAGCGACTTAAGAGAACAAAACCCTTTGCTAGAGGGCACTGGGCCGTATGTAAGCCTTGATGTAATGAATAAAGAAATGTTGCATGTGCAGGTTATAAGGCAAAATATTACTCAAATATATTTGCTAGCAGCCATTTTATCTGCCACTGGCGAAAAAAATCCTAACCTTGCTTGGAGTTTAAATATGCAAAGCCTTTTAAACGTATTGGATATTGCTAGAGAAGAAAAGTTGACCAAAGTTTATTGGCCCAGCAGCATTGCGGTTTTTGGACCAACATCGCCTAGACAAAATTGCCCACAACAAACCATTATAGAGCCTACTACAGTTTATGGCATTAGTAAATATGCTGGAGAGTTTTGGTGTAACTATTATTTTAATAGATATGGGGTAGATGTTAGGAGTTTACGTTACCCTGGTTTAATTAGTTATAAAAGTGAGCCTGGTGGCGGTACAACAGATTATGCAGTAGAAATTTTTCATGCAGCAAAAGAGGAAAAAAAGTATACTAGTTTTTTGCAACAAGATACTTACCTACCTATGATGTATATGCCAGATGCTATAAGAGCAACTATTGAATTAATGGAAGCCCCCGCCGAAAAAATTAAGATTCGTACATCGTACAATTTAAGTGGTATGAGTTTTTCGCCAAAGGAAATTGCGGCAGAAATACAAAAACATATACCAACGTTTGAAATGGCTTACAAACCCGATTACCGCCAGCAAATTGCCAACAGTTGGCCACAAAGTATTGATGATAGCGTAGCAAGGGCAGATTGGGGATGGAAAGAGGAATTTAATTTGGAAGCAATGACAAAAGAAATGTTAGAAAATGTATAAAATTTAATACACTCAATGGTTTGTTTGTTAATCATTTACATTTTTTTAACTAAAATAATTTGCTAAAAATTTTGATTGTGTACGCATTTGTTCGTAGCTTTGCGGCTCTTAAT
>JANNWD010000237.1:0-2064 GCA_031408315.1 Bacteroidota bacterium | reverse complement strand
GCCCCCCACAAACGGTTGGCGAGACCACGAATTGCTTCCGAAGGCGACGGGGGCACTACCACGAACTACAAGCAACTGCCGGCAAACGGCCAGAGTGGTCTGGGTGGACGCACAACCAGTGCAATTTCAAATTGCTCTTGCCCGGACGCTTCTTAACGTAGTCAAACAAAACAGGCTGCAGCAATAAGACAGTTTGACAACCAACATCATGAACAGATCCTACGTCGACCCTCGCACTGGCTTGTTCATTGGTAATGACAGTGAACAGAGCGGTAACCTCGGCGATGGGTTAATGGGACCGAACACTGACCCTGCTACGGCGCTGGCCCTTCAGCAACTGTTGAACAGTGCCCAACAGCAGCAGCAGCAGCAACAACAACAGCACTTACAACAGCAACAGCTGCAGCAGCACCACCAACAGCAACAACAGCATCAGCAACAACAGCCCGGCAATGCCTTTCTCAACCAGGGAATGTCCTCATACTATCAGCCTCAAGCGCAGCAGGCGCAGGATTTCTTTTTCGCTCAACAGGCTCTGAACAACAGTAGTCGCCGTGGCAGTGGGCTCACCCTGGGAGCTAACCCCGTGGCAGCATCCAATGGTGGTGGGAACGATTTGAGAACTTTGGATGATGTGTATAAGCTTCTGGGTGGCGGTGGTGGTTCGGGTGTCAATTCTGCCTTTCAAGATCAGTCTTCACTGCAGCAGCAGTTTCAGCAGCAAAATGCCGTCACGGGTCTCTACAATCTTCCGGCTTTCGCCAATCTCCAATCTCAACTCCCCCAGGCTCAGAATAATAATTTCTTGATGCAACAGCAGTTAGCCAATCTCAATCAAGGCTTTGGCAACTCCAACTCCAGTTCTCAGCAAGACCAGCTCACGCAAAATTTGTTGTTGGAATCTCTAAATCAAAAGGTTCGGCTCGCTCAGCAGCAACAAAGTTTCGTGGATCAGCGCCAGTTCCTACAGTTTGCTCAAGGGGATTTGTTTCAACAGCACGCGGCCGTCGCCTCGATGCAGCAGCATCACACGATACCCACTGTCGCCACCATTCCCGAAAAACCCGAACCCCCGGTCCCCAAGACGGCCCTGCCACTGCGGGCGCTCTCGGCGTATAACTTTTACTTCCGCGACGAGCGCGAGCGCATCCTCAACGGCGGCGAACCCGACTACACGAGCGACAAGAAGCGCACCCTGCTGTCCGGACACTGGTTCCGCGATCGCACCGTCAAGCGTCGACACCGCAAAACGCACGGCAAGGTCAGTTTCACGACACTCTCCAAGCTCATTAGTCAGCGCTGGCGTGAACTCAGTGCCGAGCACAAGGAATTCTACCGGCAGATTGCGCAGGAAGATCTCGAGCGGTACCAGCGCGAACTGGGAAATTTGAACGGAAACGTGAGTGCGGCAAATGCTGCTCCGAACACGTCACCAAACGCTAATGGTGAGAGCAAGACAAGTCGTGTCGACTCACCTTCCGGGGACAGTATTGACCTGTAGCAGCAGCAAGTTCAAGTTTCGCAAGGGTGACGACTTGGCTGACTGCCTTAAGTACACGGACCGAGCGCGTGGTCTCTTCAGTTGCTCGTTGGTACATAAGATAGTAGTACCCTACGCAGTGTCAATATACCTCTTGGGTGTTAATTTACATCCACGTACACATAATACAGAAGCGTTTGAAAGTACCAAATTGCACAAGCTCAAGTGGTGTACGTGTGGTGTGGAGGGCGGCTCTTGTCCGTGGGGTGTTTTTTTGGGATGCACTGTGTCGCTGTGGGTAACGACATCATTGTCGACCATCAGCAGAGAACAAACTTGACATGCAAACTGAAATAAACCACAGAAATGGTAGTTGAACGACTTGCTTCGTATGAAATGAGCGTTCACCACTAATGGGCACAGAGATTTGAAAATAACTTTCCTTCTTTACTCTGTGGTGGGGGTTGTGTGCAGGGATCCGGGGTAATTCGTTGTATGTCTGTCACCAAGCCAAATACCGTGCTCGGAACGCGGAGTCCAAACCTTAAAGGTAGTAATGGCATGCGGAGTGAGGCTCGTTTGCT
>JANNWD010000236.1:0-2210 GCA_031408315.1 Bacteroidota bacterium | reverse complement strand
CCAGAACTTGCCGGCCAGCATGGCCTTCTCGTTCGAGATCGACAGCACGAACAGGTGATAGATCGGGATCAGTGTCCAGAGCAGGACGGGGATCGCGACAAGGACGAGGCGGACATCTTCCCAGATGCGGCGGCTGTTCATGATCAAGCCTTGCCTGTCAGGTGGTTTGCGTCACGCATCTTGAGGCCCGCGTGAGAGCCGCTTGACCATCACGAACACCAGCGGCAGCACAAACGGCATCGCGGTGATGATCGCGGCTATCCCGAGATCGAGCTTGTCGATGCGCAGGTAGCGGATGCCGAGCGTGGCCAGCACATGCGTCCTGTCGCCGGGACCGCCGCCTGTCAGCAGATATACGCTGTTGAAATCACCCAGCGTCCAGATGATCGAGAGGATCGTCGATGTCACATAAAGTGTCGCGAGGGATGGCCAGGTGATGTAGCGGAACTGCTGCCAGGAAGACGCGCCATCCACGTCAGCCGCTTCATACAGATCCTTGGTGATCGCCATCCGTCCCGTGATCAGGATCAACGTCCAGAACGGCAGCGATTTCCAGATGTGCATGAAGATGGCGGAGCCGAATGCCAGCGTCGGATCATTGAGCCAGTTCGGCCCGTCGATCTGGAACCACTTGAACAATTGCGCATTGATCAGGCCCCATTCCGGATTGAGCAGGAACCTGACAGACAGGATCGTCGGGATCGACGGCATGGCCCAGGGCAGCAGGAACAGCACCAGCACGACCTTCACCCAGGCGCGTTGCGCCATGAAGAAGCCGGACAGCGCCAGCGCCAGCAGGAACTTGAGATTGACGGCGATGAGAAGGAACAGGACCGTGTTCCAGGCCGCGATCAGGAACGCCGGATCGCGGAAGAGTTCGACATAAGATTGCGGCTTGAGGCCGATATAAAGGCCATACAGCACGGGGTAGGTCACGAGGATCAGGAACACCAGGCCATACGGCACCAGCATCAGCACGCCCCACAGCTTCATGGGGTCACTGTACCAGCGCCGCGTCTCGGACTGGTCCACAGGGCTGAAAGTGGCGGTTGCTGCTGTCATGGCGGCTTCGATCTGGAGGAAAACCGGCGGGAGATGTCCCCCGCCGGTTGTTGACGGGTCAGCCTGCGATCTCGGTGATGCGCTTGATCATCTCGTCCACGGCGACTTCAGGCGTCACCTTGTCCTGGATCATGCGCTGCAAGGCCTTGGCCCAGGCGTTCTCGGCATTCACGGCCGTGAACTTCCAGTTGTAGACGAACTGGAAGGGCACGGTGCCTTCCGAGAACTGCTGATGGACCGTGCGGCGATGAACATCGGCCTGCCAGAACGAGCTCGTGGTCGAGGCCACAGTGACCGGATACCAACGACCGGCAGAACCCTCGGTGAAGGCGCGCAGGCTCTCTTCCTGCATCAGGAAGGTCATGAACTCGCGGCCACGCTTCTTGTTCTTCGCATCGGCAAAGACAACCGCCGTCTTGGTGGCAGCCAGGTTGGGAATCACGTTGCCGTTCGGACCCTTCGGCCATTTGCGGGTGACGATCAGTTCTTCGTAGTTCTTCTTGGCCTGGGCGCGCTGCTCTGCTGTCAGCGATGCGTTGTTGGAATCGTCCAGGTGCTTGCCGGCGATCGAGATCGTGGCGTTGTGAGTCATCACGGTCTGCTTGCCGTGGAAGGCGACGTTGTTGTCCGGGTCAAGCCAGTTCACCGATGATGGCGGTGTGCAGCCCTTGTTGAAGATCGAGGTGTAGAACTTCAAGGCCTCGATCATGGCCGCGCGGTTCTTGGGCTCGCCCAGAACGATCTTGCCGTTCTCGTCGACAACCTTGGCCTCATAGGCCGCCGCCGTCATCAGGAACGAATAGAAAGTGTCGGATGCGGCCACGCCAAGAGGATGGCCGATGCCGAAGACGCGCTGGCCCTTGGCGCGCAGGGCGGGCTGCACCTTGTCGCACCAGAAATACCAGTTTTCGTTCCAGGTCTCGGGAATGTCGCTTTCCTTGAAGCCGGCATCGGCCAGCATGTCGCGCCAGTAGTTCATGTGCATGGTCTGGCGCTGGATCGGCATGGCGTAATACGCCTTCTTGCCGTCGGGGCCGAACAGCAAGGTGGTTTCCAGCGCATCGGGCACGAAGGTCGACTTGATCGGGGCCACGATGTCGTTGAGGTTGTCGAGACGGCCCTCGACCGCCCACTTGCCCGTGGTGCGG
>JANNWD010000235.1:0-3482 GCA_031408315.1 Bacteroidota bacterium | reverse complement strand
TTTTTTAAAATACAAGGTCTATCCTTTGAATATTTAAATGATAATGTACATGATGTATTTGAAGAAAAAGAATTAAATGATTAAGTACTTTGGTTTTCGGTAGAAGGGATTAAAAGTAAATTAAAAGAATTGCCTGATGGTTATAGAACTGTGCTTACTTTATATTTATTAGAAGGGTACGACCATGAGGAAATTGCCGAAATATTAAACGTAACGCATACAACAGTAAGAACACAATATATAAGGGCTAAACAAAAATTATTACATCTTTTAAAGTACAACTAAACATGAACAATAATTACTTTGAAAAATTTGTAGCAAAAAACAGGCAAGAGTTTGATGATGAAATGCCATCAAAAAACATTTGGGCTAGTATTGAAAAAAATCTATCTCAAAAAAAAGAAGTTAAAGTTTTTTCTATAAAAGATATTTATAAGTGGAGTGCTGCTGCAGCTGTGTTTTTTATCTTGCTAACATCTGCTTATTTCTTATTTATTCATAAATCACCGGCTCAGCCAGAAATGGTAAATACTCCAACGCCAATTATACAGCCTAAAAATGAACAAATTATTGTACCACAAAAAGATACAATAGAACAAGAATTAGGTGCAACAAAATCAACCGACATGACTTACGCCGAAGATAAAAATGTTGTAGTGCCAGATGTAAGAGATAAAGTGAACAGCAAGGCACAGCAAAAAGATGAGCCAAGCGATATGTTTAAAATTATAACTACAAAACAAGCAGAATTAAAAGAATTAACAAAAGACAAACCATATTTATATCAAGAATTTACTGCCGATTTACGTACACTCGAAAGTAGCTACGGTGTATTAAAAACGCAGCTAAAGCAAACTAGTAATACCGATGTAATCATCACAGCTATGATGCAAAACTTGCAATTACAGGCGGAATTATTAGGCAGACAATTATCTATCATTAATAACATTAAAAAAAATAAACAAAATGAAAAAAGTAATAGCCGTTACAATTAATTTGTTGTTTTTGTTTTGTAGCCAAACTACACTTGCTCAAGATGAAGACAAACCAAAAAAGAAATACGAATTTGAAAAAAAGAAAACGTATGAAAAAACCTATGCCATTACAGCTACAGATAAAGTAAAAATTAGCAACCAGTTTGGTTTCGTAAAATTAAGTACTTGGGATAAAAATGAAGTAAAAGTTTCCGTAGAAATGATTGCTACAGCAAAGAGTGAAAGTAGAGCAAGTAATATTTTAGAAAGCTTAAGTGTAAGCGATAAAAAAAACGGTAGTGTAATTAGTTTTAAAACCACTATGGACAATGATAGAGATAATAACAACGGTAGCCAAACAATGGAAATTAACTATACTGTTTTTATGCCCACTACTAACGCATTAGATTTAAAAAATGAATTTGGATCAACTACTATTTCTAATTTTGAAGGGCTTGTGGATATTACCAGTAAATTTGGATCATTAACAACTGGAAAACTAAGCAATGTAGAGGAAATTTTAGTGGAATTTGGTAAAGCAAAAATTGAAAGCATGGCAAATGGTACAGCTACTTTTAAATTTAGCAAAGCAGAAGTAAATCATTTAAAAGGAAATAATACCGTAAAATTTGAGTTTTGCGGTAATAGTAAATTAACAATAGATAATGATGCTACCAATGTAAATGTAAACGAATCGTACAGTAAATTATACATTGTACCATCTGCAAATTTTTCTGCAACGTATAATATACGTACAAGCTTTGGCAGTTTTAAAAATAGAACTGGAAATAAATTTAGCCGTACTGATGATGAGCCAGAATACGGGGCAGATACAGAAAAAGAATATGAGGGCACAACTGGGGCTGGGGCATGTAAAGTAAAAATAAAATCAAGCTTTGGAAATATTATTTTAGGTCAACCAACTGCCGAAGAAATGAAAGAAAAAAAGAAGAAAACAAATAAAGAAGATGAAGGAGATGAAGGAGATGAGGATGAAGAAGCATAAGTAAAATTTAGCCGAGAAGAATAAGCAACAAATAGGTTTTCATTTTATAACTTTATAAAATGAAAACCTATTTAGCTTTAGGAGATAGTTATACCATTGGAGAGCAAGTTTTGGCGGAAGAAAATTTCCCCAATCAAACTGTTGCTATGTTAAATGGAGAATTAGATGCTCCTAAAATTATTGCCACTACTGGTTGGACAACAGATGAACTAGATGCTGCTATTACCGAGGCAAATATTACCACCACTTTTGATATTGTAACCTTACTAATTGGTGTAAATAATCAATATAGAGGAAGAACTTTAAAAGATTTTGAAATAGAGTTTGAACATTTACTACAAAGAGCCATAGAATTTGCAAATAATAAATCTAATAGTGTTTTTGTTTTAAGCATACCCGATTGGGGCGTTACGCCATTTGCAGAAGGGAGAAATAAAGAAAAAATTACTGAAGAAATTGATGCTTATAATTTGGTTTGTAAAACTGCTACACAAAAATTTAACACACACTATATCGATATTACTATAACACAACGCTTAGATGGTAATAAAGATGAATTTTTAGCAGCAGATAAATTACACCCAAGTGGTAAAGAGTATAAAAAATGGGCAGAAAAATTAGCTGCCCAAATTAAAAATAATTTTGAATTAGAGGATTAGGTCTTTTTAGGGATGTATTCATTTTTTCTAAATCTAACTCTAATTTTTTCTAGATTTTTTTCGTCAATAGTTGTTGTTCTTTTTATTATTTGTATAAATGCATTAACTTCATCTTCATTAGCTGGGCAACCAATCATACTTTTTTTATTAGCATTCTTGCTTTTTTCATTTATGTAGTAACAATCCGCTAATAATTCACCACCTTCATCAAGAATAAACCAAAATGGTATTCCCTCATTTCTATTTCCATTATATTTTAATATCAATGAATCCGCTCCAATGTTTTCTAAATGCTTCTTATCTGATTTTTCATCAACAATAAGAGTAATAATAATAAAGTTATCGTCAAACAGCTTTGCACAAGATGTATCTTTCATTGAAAAATCCATCTTTTTACACCAGCCACACCAACTTGCACTAAATTTTATAAATATTTTTTTGTTTTCAGCTTTTGCTTTTATATAAGCTTGTTTTAAAATGTTATCTGTAGTTTCAGGGGCTTGTGCATGTAACAAAACCACACTTATTAGTAGAATGATAATTGCAAAACTTTTTTTCATCTTTTTTTTTAAAATGTAAAATTAAATAACTTAATGTTATGCTAAATAAGTAGCCATTTCTGTTTGATATTGCACCGCAATTGCCTTTGCCTCCTCCGCAAAATCTTCGCCTTCGCTAGCATAAATTATAGCACGACTTGCATTTACTAACAGCCCACAATCTTTAAGCATACCGTATTTACTCACTTCTTGTAAACTTCCTCCTTGAAAGCCTACACCCGGTACCAATAAGAAATGATTAGGAATAATGCCTCGTATATTATCTAATTCTGTGGCTTGTGTA
>JANNWD010000234.1:0-4031 GCA_031408315.1 Bacteroidota bacterium | reverse complement strand
TGCCCCTCGATATCCTCGTCAATAATGCCGGGGCCGCCTGGGGCGCCCCAATCGATGAGTTTTCCGAACTAGGCTGGGACAAAGTCATGGACCTCAATGTGAAATCTCCATTTTTTCTGACCCAAGCTCTTTTGGAATCGCTCAGAGCTTCCACACAAGCCGGATCAATCGCCAAGGTCATAAACATCGCGTCAATCGATGGCCTGCGGCTTAGCCCTTGGGACACGTATAGTTACCATGCGTCAAAAGCCGCGCTCATTCATCTGACTCGACGTATGGCAGCGCGCTTGGTAGCCGACGGCATTCATGTGACCGCAATCGCACCGGGCGCGTTCGCATCGGAAATGAACCGCGCGGCGCGTGACCGGGGCAACAGTGTTGCCCGAGCTATTCCCGCGCGCAGGATCGGTGAGGGTGAGGATATCGCGGCGGCCGCGATCTACCTCGCCTCTAAAGCGGGCGATTACGTTATCGGTGACACGCTCACCGTCGATGGCGGTTTGGTCTACGCCAGTTTCGGCCCGGATATCGACGGATGATTATGCCCATGAAGACTGGCCAGTGTGTGCAAACCGCGCAATGCGCCGCCGTTTGCGCCGATATTAGAATGAAACAATGACCGACACGCTTCGCATCGAGGCTCTAGATAAGTGGCTCACGACAAATCTAATCGGTTTCAAGGGCCCTGTCTCTGCACGTAAATTTCCGGGCGGGCAGTCCAATCCTACATATCGGATTCAGACGGGATCGGGCGATTATGTCTTACGACGCAAGCCTACGGGTGACCTACTGCCCTCGGCGCACGCGATCGATCGTGAATACAGACTTTTAGCAGCGCTCGCTCCGCGCGGTTTTCCTGTCCCGCGACCACTGGCGTTCTGTGCAAACTCCGCTGTCATAGGTTCATCTTTCTATTTAATGGAGATGGTCGATGGCAGGAACCATAGTGACGGAGCCTTGCCCGATCTTGCCGCAGGCGAGAGGCGCATAACTTACAATGCCATGGTCGACGCTCTAGCATCATTGCATCAAATTGACCCAGGGGCGGTCGGGCTCTCTAATTTTGGTAGAGCAGGAAATTATTTCGAAAGGCAGGTAGGGCGCTGGACCCGTCAATATCGTGCATCGCAAACCGACAATATAGAGGAAATGGAGCTTCTGATCAGGTGGCTCGCTGACACCCTTCCACAGCAGAACTGCACGTCCATCGTTCACGGCGATTATCGGATCGATAATCTGATCTTTGACCCGGTACATAAGGTGGCGGCAGTCTTGGATTGGGAGTTGTCGACGTTGGGTGATCCTCTGGCGGACTTTTCCTATTTCGCGCTCCAGTGGGTGCTCCCTAAGGACGGTGGTGCAGCCCTCGGCGGTCTCGATCTTTCGAATTTGGGCATTCCGACCTTGGACGAGATTGTTTCGCGCTATTGCGCTGCGACGGCAAGGAGCGACCTTCCAAATCTCGATTGGTATTTTGCGTATAATTTATTTCGGGCTGCAGGAATTGCTCAGGGTATTAAAAAACGGGCGGCCGACGGCACTGCATCTCATACAAATGCCCATGTGATGGCTGCGCGAGTGTCGATATTCGCTCAGATGGCTTGGTCGTTCGCTTGTAGGACAGCATTGAAAAATCAAATATCTTCGATTGAATAATTGGAATCATTGATGCGTTTAAGGCGTATGGTGTGACCTGCTCCCCATTCTCAGGCCGCTAATAGTTTAACTCCGTCGCTTAAATGCCGCTGGCAGGGCGGATGTTAAACTCGGCGGGTGGCGACCAAGGTCAAATCGCCGGTCCGGATATTGGTGAGTGCCTGTCGTTCAATCGTAAGCGCTATATCTGGGCGAAGCGAATGTGAGTGTTGACCGTTTTAATGGACATTAAACCTCTTTGCGATTAGAGTAACGGTCAGTGAGGTTGATATGCGATCGACACCGCCCATGCCGCTGCCAGTCAAGCGCGTCCTGGCGAAGCTGGGCGCGGACATCAAAGCTGCGCGCGTGCGTCGGCGCATCACGACGACGCTCATGGCCGAGCGCGTGTTCATTGCGCGCAGCACCTTGCAGAAGGTGGAGCAGGGCGACCCCGGCGTGTCGCTTGGGGTCTATGCCACCGTGCTGTTCATCCTGGGGTTGAGCGAGCGCATTGCCGATCTTGCCGACATCGGCACCGACAGCGTGGGCTTGCAGCTTGACGAAGCTCGCTTGCCGCAACGCGTGCGCGCCAGCAAACGCCACAGCGGGGATAAGCCATGAGCGACCGTGAACTTCTCGTTTATGTCGATCTGACGGGCGTCGCGCATTATGTCGGGCGGCTATGGTCACGCCGCGCGCGCAGCCGCGAAAGTGCCAGCTTTGAATATGACGCCGACTGGCTCGCCAATCCGGGGCGCTTTGCGCTCGAACCCGCGTTGATCCTAGGGGGAGGTCCGCAGCATACCCAGCAGGGCCGCGCCCTGTTCGGTGCATTCGGCGATTCCGCCCCTGACCGGTGGGGCCGTAACCTCATCCAGCGCGACGAGCGCCGTCGCGCGCAGGAAGAAAAGCGCGCACCGCGCAGCCTTGGTGAAGTCGATTACCTGTTAGGTGTCGGCGGCATCGCGCGCCAAGGCGCACTGCGTTTCAAGGAAACGCCCGACGGCCCGTTCTTGGCGAGCGGGGAGGGTGCCAATATCCCGCCACTCATTCGCTTGGGTGAATTGCTGAACGCGGCAATGCGTGTTGCAGCCGACAATGACGACGACAGCGACCTACGCCTCATCCTTGCGCCAGGATCATCGCTTGGCGGTGCGCGCGCCAAGGCGTCCGTGCTTGATCTTCAAGGGCAGCTTTCGATTGCGAAGTTCCCGCAAGCCGACGACGCCTATCCCGTCATGCAATGGGAAGCTGTCGCGCTCGACCTCGCCCACCGCGCGGGTATCGAGGTGCCGACATGGCGGCTGGAGCAGGTGGCTGACCGCACCGCCTTGCTGCTGCGCCGGTTCGACCGTGACGGTGACACTCGCATCCCCTTCCTGTCGGGCATGTCTATGCTGGGTGCCGCCGACAACGAGGATCACAGCTATCTGGAGATTGTCGATGCACTCCGCCAGTTCGGCTCGCAGCCCGAAAAGGATTGCGCGCAGCTATGGCGGCGCATCGTGTTCAACATCATGATTTCCAACACCGACGATCACCTTCGCAATCACGGTTTCCTCTATGAAGGAACGGGTGGTTGGCGCTTGTCGTCGGCCTATGACATGAACCCGACGCCCATCGACGTGAAGGCGCGCGTCTTGAGCCTTGCGATCGACGAGGCGGACGACACCGCGTCGCTCGACGTGGCGTTCGGCATGGCGCGCCAGTGCGGATTGAAGTTGGGCGAAGCGCGGGAGATCGTCGGTGAGGTGCAAGCCGCTGTCACGCATTGGCGCGCGAGTGCAACCAGCCACGGTCTCAACGCCCGCGACATATCGCGCATGGCTTCAGCATTAGAACATGGGGCTGAGTGATGCACGCCACCCAGCATTCAATCAGGATCAAATTAGCCGGAAAGGGCGCATCACGCCCGCAAAGCGATTTAGCACACAGATTAGCACACAAGCACAATTAACATACTTTTATTCGATATATATCAAATTGTTAGCAAAGACAATGATAGACTCAAAAGCTGCAGGCGCAGCGTGAAGATGCCAAATTTGGCATTTCGTCCGCCTCACCATGGCTTTGTGCTAGCGCGCTAACACAAAATAGGCCGAAAATTGAAAATTAACACATGACGCTAACACAGTATCTAACACATATGGCAAGATTCTATAAAATTATTGTTCAAAAACAACATATTAAACAAATGGCGTTCTGTATCATAACCTGAAGGTCGTAGGTTCAAATCCTACTCCCGCAACCAATAATATCTCATCAAATCAATAGTTTAACACGATACCGCGGTCGCATTAATCGGGTATTTTCGTGCTATCATAGCCTGAAGGCCAAGTAATTTCGATCAAGCAAGTGACGGACTTCGGTGGTCTTTAGGGCTTCGGTTTACG
>JANNWD010000233.1:0-2139 GCA_031408315.1 Bacteroidota bacterium | reverse complement strand
TGTACAATTGTAACATACAACCTGCCATAATTAACGTTTTGCCACTACCTGTTGCCATTTGAAAAAGTAATTGCGTTGGTCGTACTCTTTTTTTGTAAATGTTTAAATAAAAGTCAAAACGATTAAAGGCTTCTTTTTGATAATCTCTTATTTCAAACTTAGGGTTTAAGTTATGGGTAATATAACTAGGCAAATCATTTTCTAATTGATTGGTTGCATTTTTTACTCCCTCAAAGTCTTGTAATAATTGAAAAGGCATATTATTTTTTATTAGCAAGTTGTTTAATTAATTTATCAAAATCGCTTTGGTAGCTTTTATCTTGTATTACTCTGTATTTTTCATATTCAATTTCTGCTTTCAGCTTGGCTTCTAGCATTTTTACTTTTCCTGAATCTATTAAAATTTTATAGTTAGATAATTGTAAAAATTGGTTTAAAAATTTAGTCCAATCTTGCATAGTCATTGGTTGTTGCCTAATGGCATTGTTTTCAGCAAGGTCTAAATATGCCGATACAATTCTGTTTAATTCTGCAATATGAGCTTCACTTAAATAATTTTTAGCAGTGGCTACATCACTTTTTAAAATTTTACCGTTGGGTGCATATTTCCAAGTTTGCAAACCCATATTTAATTTTGTAGCATCTGCCTCGGTATAAATTATTTCGGCAGCAGTTTTGCCAGTTATTGCCCAATGCAATTTATTTTGAACCGATGCAAAAAAATCATTAGTGCTTTGCGTATTGCTTACGTAATCAATACTCAAGGCGTATATGTCTGTAATTTTTTGATAAAATCGCCTTTCACTTGCTCTTATTTCTCTAATTCGTTCTAGTAATTCTTCAAAATAATCTTCACCTAAAACTTTTCCGTTTTTTAAGCGTTCATCATCTAATACAAATCCTTTTTTTATAAATTCTGCTAAGGTATTAGTAGCCCAAATTCTAAATTGTGAAGCTTGTATGGAGTTTACTCTGTAGCCAACTGCTAGTACTGCATCTAATTTGTAAAATTTGGTTTTATATTTTTTGCTATCAGTTGCAGTTGTTTCCAAAATGGAAATAACTGATTGCTCCTCTAATTCATTGCTTTTAAATATGTTGTTTAAATGTTTGCTTATGGCAGGTACTTCTACACCAAACAACGCAGCCATTGCTTTTTGGTTTAGCCAAAAACTATCTTTTTCAAATACTACTTGTATATTGATATTACCTTGGGGTGTACTATAAAAAATTATGCTTTGTTCCATATTTACATATTATAAAACTGCCTATTCATTTCCTTATCATATTCACTTACTTTATGGGTAGCATTGTTTATTTCCGTTTTGTTTACATACAATAAATTTTTATCCAATATTTCTACTAAAAAGCGTTGTTGTTCTTCAACGTTTAATGCTTCAAAATCGTTAATTTTTTTATTAATATTTTCGGGCAATACTTTATAACTAATAAATGCAGTGGCTTGCATTTCGTTCCATATTTTTAATAAATCTTTGGTGGTTTTGGCTGCTTGTATTTGGGTAATATAGTTTTGGTTGCTTTGGAGGAGTTCGGTGTAGATGAAGGAGCCACCACCTTGCCAATTAACTGATTTTGAAATGCCACTTTGTTCTCCTGATAATACAGTTTTCAATCTTACAACACTATCATTTTGCCCATAATCTAGTTGTTCAATTCCTATATACCTTCTATTCATTTTTTGTGCAACTGCACAAGTTGTTCCACTGCCTAAATGAAAATCTAAAACAATATCATTTTCATTTGTTGCCATATCAATTATTCTTTTTAGTAATTTTTCAGGCTTTTTTCCGGACTTTAATTCAATATTCCCTTCAGCTGATGGTGTTGCTCCAATATCCCACCAAAAATCACTTACTAAAGTTCCATAGAACAATTCTCCGTTTTCATTGACAACCCTATTTTTTAATGATGATAACATGCCTCCTTTATAAACAAGATTTATTCTATTATCAGTAGTTTTAAATTCCTCTACTATTCCTTTTTCTTTATTATTTTTTGCAAACTCTTTAAAAGTATCTCCTGACTTTTGTATATCCAACTTCAAAGCATAGATAAATTCATTATTTTTCAAACAATAAAATTGAAATTCAGCTAAAAAAACTTGTTTTTGCTGTGGAC
>JANNWD010000232.1:0-1584 GCA_031408315.1 Bacteroidota bacterium | reverse complement strand
AAATTAGTTTTAAATATTTTAAAAAAAGAGCAACAGTTAGTTGCTCTTTTTTTATGAGTATTTTTTATCTATTAATTTATGAGTAGTTGAAATTTAATTTAAAAAACAGTTTTTCCCGTTTTTATAAAAATATAATTTGAGTAAAGGTTTTGCAAAAATCGTAAAAGCTAAGAGAATTAGCTATTTTTATATTTTTATTACTATAAAAGACTAATAAAATGTAATAACAACGAGATTGAGGAAATGTTTTTTTAAGGTAAAAATTAAATTCTAATTTATGCGATTTAATTATTTATTGTAATTCAAATCTTGCTTTTATGGCGGATGATAATAAAAATGAAGCAGTAAGAGTTTTTATTTCAAAATTTAAATGAGTATGGAAATTACAAAAAAAATGCTTAAATATTTTTTAGGCAATTTTATATATTCAAAACTAGAATGCTTAAAAAAATACTTTTTTCCTACCACTTATGATAAAGAACAAAAGATATATTTTGACACTCAAGTTAAATTTTATAAACAATTTATTTATCCAAACGATTTGTGTTTTGATATAGGTGCAAACATTGGGTTAAAGTCAAAAATATTTTTGGAGTTAGGTGCAGAAGTTGTTGCCGTAGAGCCACAAGCAAGTTGTATTGAAATATTGCAAAGAGATTTTAGAAAGAAAGCAACGATACTAGCCAAAGGTATTGGGGCGGTAAATGAAGTGAAAGATTTTTTTATTTCTAATAATATTGAGCTTTCAAGTTTTAATAAAGATTGGGTGAATACATTGCCTTCAGAAGCTTACGGCGATACTAAAATTAACCGAATTAATAAAATTGAGCTTGTTACATTAGATTATCTTATTACTAAATATGGGCAACCAAATTTTATCAAAATAGATGTAGAAGGTTATGAAGCCGAAGTGCTTAAAGGCCTAAACAAGCCTTTTAAGCTGCTATCATTTGAGTTTTTCGTAGAAAACAGTACTTTTCAGTTAGAAGAGTGTTTAGATATTTTGGGAAATAAATTTAAACATTTGCAGGTAAATTTTTCAAGTGGAAATGCAGTTTCAAAATTTAATTTAGATAAATGGCTTTCTGTAGATGACTTTAAGAAGTATATACTTACAACTAATTTTAAAAGTACGTTTGCTGGAGATATTTATGTAAAAATGATATAAAGTTTTATATGCCATTAGCAATATTTCCCACTAATTAAGTTTTATAAATTTATCTTCTAAATCTTTATCATTTGAGTGAAAAAGACAAATGTCGTAGTAGCCTATTCTGCTATTATTTTCATCTATATAATTATGTAGTTGAGTAATATTTTCAATTTGATTAATATCTAACTTTATTATAAAGCGACCTAAACCATCAAAAAAACAGATTGAATCATACCCGTATTTTTTGAAATTGATTAATGTAGCTAACCCATCTTCATTAATCGCCTCCATATTACTTTTGTTGTATTCAAAGTAAATAACAGGTTTGTGAGTCTCAATTATTCTTGAACTTCCTCTTAATATAATTGTATCAAAGCCTTCAGTATCTACCTTTAAAAGTTTTAAGTTATTTTTTTGTAAATTATTTTTTT
>JANNWD010000231.1:0-3121 GCA_031408315.1 Bacteroidota bacterium | reverse complement strand
CGCTCTAAATACTACGAATAACAATACTACTTTTTTTACGCCCTTAATAATTTTCGGGTTAATACTTATTTCAATAATTTTATTTGGGTTTGTACAAAACGAATTTGTGCAAACTGCTTTAAACGGTTTTTATGGTTTATTCTTTTTTACAATCGGCTTATTGGGTTTTGTTTTAATTTTTATGTGGTGCTTTACCGATCATGCAATGTGCAAATATAATTTTAATTTACTATGGGCAATACCTACACATTTCGTTGTATCTTTTTTCATCAATAGTAAAAAAAATTGGGTAAAAAAATATCTACAATTTAATTTATTACTTAAAGCTTTACTTTTATTAAGTTGGTTTTTTTTACCACAACAAATGAATAATGCATTGTTACCAATTGTATTTTTCTCAATGTATATAAGTTACAAAAAAGGGTTTGACACGAATTTATATAGGAATAAGTAGGTTACACCAATTAAACAGATAATAGCATGGCTTCTAAAACCTTCACCTATCAAGCATCCCAAATTACTTACCACGTAATTGGTACAGGCAAACAAGTTTTACTACTACACGGCTTTGGAGAAGACAGCAGTGTTTGGCAAAACCAAATCAATTTTTTAAAAGATAATTACCAACTCATAATCCCCGATTTACCGGGCAGTGGCAATTCTCAATTAATTGATGATATGAGTATAGAAGGAATGAGTAAAGTAATAAAAGAAATTATTAATATAGAAGTCTTAAAATCTACTCCTCAAAATCACGTAAAAATTTTCGGCCATTCAATGGGTGGCTACATAACGCTTGCACTTATCGAAAAATATCCAACCCTTTTTTCATCATTTGGATTAATACATTCATCTGCTTTTGCGGACGATGAAGGAAAAAAAATAGCTAGACAAAAATCTATTGAATTCATAAAAACTAATGGTGCTTATGAGTTTTTAAAAACAAGTATTCCTAATTTATTTTATAAAGGTAAAGGTTGCTCTAATCCTTCAGCGGCTTACATAAATTTACTTATTGAGCAAGGAAAAAAATTTAGTGCACAAGCCTTAATAGCCCATTACAATGCCATGATAAACCGACCAGACAGAACAACTATTTTAAAAACATTTTTAAAACCAATTCTTTTTATACTAGGTGAGCATGATATGGCAATTCCTTTTACCCAAAGCATGCAACAATGCCATTTGCCACAACAGGCACATATTACTATATTACGCAATAGTGCTCACATGGGCATGTGGGAAGAAACCGAAAAGACAAACAACGCATTATCTTCTTTTTTATCATTTACATAAACATACTTTTATAAAAAAAATCCTTTCGTTACCGAAAGGATTTTTTTTTATATGCGATTATATCAATTAATATTAATAATCTCTATTATAACCACCGCCGCCACCGCCACGGTTTCCGCCGCCGCCGTAACCACCACCGCCGCCACGGCTTCCGCCGCCACCGCCGCCGTAACCACCACCACCACTCTTCTTGTAGCCACCGCCACCACCGCCGCCACCAAAGCTGCGTTTAGGACGATCTTCACCTTCAGGACGAGGTTGTGATTCGTTAACGATTAATTTTCTGCCTTGTACGTCTGTTTCGTTAAGACCAGCAATTGCAGCTTTCGCTTCTTCATCATTTTCCATTTCAACAAAACCAAAACCTTTGCTACGGCCGTTCATTTTGTCTTTAAGAATTTTGCCACTTGTTACAGCACCAAATTGAGTGAAAAGGTTCGATAAATCTTCATCAGTCATAGACCAACTAAGATTTCCAACATAAATGTTCATTGTAAAAACTTTTTTTAATTAATAAAACCTAATGACTTAGCAATTACAATGTACTGAAGTGAACTTAAAAAAGCTATTATCAGCCAACAGCAAAAAAACTAAAACATTAATTACCTAGTAAAGATAGGGTTTTATATTATATAATGTAAAAATTGTGGAATTTGATTTTCTATATCAATTTATAAAATTAATAATTAGCCCAAATTCAATTTTATATAAAGGTATTTTACACTTAAAAAAGATTAAATTGCTACATATTTAGCACAAAAAAGCCTCAAATAATTCGATTTGAGGCTTTTAAGAAATTTATTAAGAAAATTATTCCGATACAATTTCCATTTCAACTTCTGTTTCGTTACCGTTACCAAAGTCAATTTTTGCTTTATATGTACCTAATTCTTTTACTTCATCTAAAATGCTAATACGGCGGCGGTCAATTTCGTAGCCCTTTTGCTCTTTAATAGCCCTAGCTATTTGAACAGTTGTAACGCTACCGAATATTTTACCACTTGTACCTGTTTTAGCACCAATTTTTAAAGCACCATTTTGTAGTACCGCAATTACGCTATTAATTTCTGCCAATAATTTGGCCTCTTTTTTAGCTTGCTGCTTTTTTCTTTCTTCCATCATTTTTACGTTAGAAGGGCTAGCTTCTACAGCAAATTTTTGAGGAATTAAGTAGTTACGACCATAACCATTTTTAACAGTTACTAATTCGTTTACACCACCTAAGTTGTTTACATCTTGTATTAATATCACCTGCATGTTGTTTGCATTTTTACCCAAACTATCATCTTTCGATAATCTTTCTTCCGATGAAATCGAAATTAGGGTGGTTAAGAAATTATTTTACTTTGTACTAAGTACTTATTACTTTATACCTTATACTTTTCTATTTCAATAAATCGGTAACGTAAGGTAAAATAGCCATTTGACGGGCTTTTTTAACTGCGGCACCTACTTTACGTTGAAACTTTAGTGAGTTTCCGGTAATACGGCGAGGCAATAATCTGCCTTGTTCGTTGATAAATTTTTTCAAAAATTCGGCATCTTTATAATCAATATAATGAATACCCATTTTTTTAAAGCGGCAATACTTCTTTGGTCTTGCTTCGGCTTTAATTGCTGTCAAATACTTTATTTCGTTTTTTGCCATAACTTATGCCTCCGCTTTTTGAGTGTTAGAAGATTTTACGCCACCACTCTTTTTGTTGTTGTATTGAACGGCGTATTTGTCCAAAACAGTAAACATGTAACGCATTTGAGATTCGTCACGTAAAAGTTGAGTTTTCAACTTTTCATTGAAGCTGGTTGGCGCTGTATACTCCATTAC
>JANNWD010000230.1:0-9210 GCA_031408315.1 Bacteroidota bacterium | reverse complement strand
GATAATTTTAGCGACCCTATGATTGATAATAAAGACAGTAACAAACGATATAGAGTTGATCATTTGATTGAAGGATTTGCTGAGGAACAAAAGACAATAGGCAATGAGCAATTGGCAAATGATACCATTGCGTCAATGGATGCATTACTTGCAGCAAATGATTATGCTGGCTTAAAAAAATTAATAGAAGATAATAAAATTAAATGTGCTATTAGTAAAACTTGCAACTGGACAGATGTGAGGGAATTTAACCTAATGTTTAACACACAAATTGGTAGTGTTGCTGAAGAAAGTGAAACCATTTACTTACGCCCAGAAACAGCACAAGGTATTTTTGTAAATTTTTTAAATGTGCAAAAAACTGGCCGTATGAAAATACCTTTTGGTATTGCACAAACCGGTAAAGCATTTAGAAACGAAATTGTTGCCAGACAATTTATTTTTAGAATGAGAGAGTTTGAGCAAATGGAAATGCAATTTTTTGTACGCCCTGGCACACAAAAAGAGTGGTATAACTTTTGGAAAGATGAACGAATTAAATGGCACCAAACGATGGGAGTGCCTGCGGAAAAATTACGTTTTCACGACCACATAAAATTGGCTCATTATGCTGATGCTGCATTAGATATTGAATACGAATTTCCGTTTGGATGGAAAGAACTAGAAGGTATACACAGCCGTACCGATTTTGATTTAAAGCAACATCAAGAGCATAGCAAAAAGAAAATTCAATATTTTGATAATGAGATAGATGAAACTACTGGCAAGGCTTACGGCAATTACACACCGTTTGTTGTAGAAACATCTGTTGGTTTAGATAGATTGTTTTTAACCATTATGAGCCTAGCTTATGCCGAAGAAAAATGGACTAAAGAAGATGGTACAGAAGATAGCCGTGTGGTATTAAAAATACCTGCAAAAATTGCTCCTACAAAATTGGCAATTTTACCTTTGCTTAAAAAAGATGGGTTACCAGAAATTGCAAAAGAGTTGATGGATGAATGCAAGCAAAGCTTTATGTGCTTTTACGAAGAAAAAGATGCTATTGGTAAACGCTACCGCCGTATGGATGCAATTGGTACACCATTTTGTGTTACCATAGATCATCAAACAAAAGAAGATGGAACAGTAACCATTCGTTATAGAGATACGATGACGCAAGAGAGGGTTAAATTGAGTGAGGTGAAGGGGTTGGTGTTAGGTAAGATAAATTGATTAAGATAGTTTTAACAATTACTAAGCAGCATTATCTTTTTATAACCGTCTACCTAAAAAATAAATTTATGAAAGTACTTTTTGTAACCCTTGCCTTATTGGTAACTACTTCAACATTTGCTCAAAACAAAACCAATTCATCTACTTTAAGCAATACTAGCTTTTTTGCAGAATTAGGTGGCCCCGGTATTTTATTTTCAGCAAATATTGATAAACGTTTTAAAAAGCAATCGGCTCTTGGGTTTGGAGGCAGAATAGGATTGGGATTTGTAAGTGGTTATGATATAACATACAACCCCAATGGCGGTTATTATGATAATAGAAAATCGGTTGTTACTATACCCCTTCAACTAAATTATTTATTTGGAAAACCAAACTCAACTAGTGCTTTTGAAGTAGGTGCAGGTATAACTGTTGCAGGCCGTAAACTCAATATTTTTGATGACTACAATAGCGAAGGAACAAGTGTATATGGCAACGCTTCATTTATGTATAGGCGTATGCCAAAAGAAGGTGGGTTTAGTTGGAGAGTAGGCTTTACACCAATAATAAGCCGTGGATATATACAACCTTTAGGTGCTGTAAGTATTGGGTATAATTTTTAAATTATTAATTAGCTTTGTAAAAATTGACTAACAAAGAAGCTATACCACTAATACAACAATTTCAATCCTTAAACTTATCATCTATAATTAATTTTGATAAGTTTAATGGATATGCTATTACCCACCAAAGTACCACTATTGAAGGAAGTACACTTACCGAAATAGAAACAAGATTATTGTTAGATGAAGGCATAACCCCTGCTGGCAAACCTTTATTGCACAGTCTAATGGTGCAAGACCATTATAATGCGTTGCTTTTTGTAACGCAACAAGCAAAAGAAAAAGCTATTATTACTCCACAATTTATACAATGAATAAATGCTGCTGTAATGAAACAAACGGCTAGCCTTTACCAAACTGTTTTGGCGAATTGGATGGTAGTAAAGGAGTATTTAGAAAAGGTAATGTGAGTGCTGGTAATACTTATTTTGTAGGTTACGAAAAAGTAGAGGCTTTAGTAAAAAAATTATGCGATAGTGTGGTACAGAAAATTGATACAGTGAATACCATTGAGGAAAAATTGAATTGCTGTTTTGATGTACATTTTGATTTGGTAACCATTCATCCATTTTATGATGGTAATGGCAGAACAAGTCGTTTACTTATGAATTATTTGCAACAGTATTTTGGTTTGCCTATTTCCATTATTTACAAAGAAGATAAAGCTGCTTATTTTGAAGCATTACAACAAACAAGAAAAGAGGAGGACGTTTTAATTTTTAGAAAATTTATGTATGCCCAATATGCAAAATATTTACAGCAAGAAATTGACAAGTTTGAGGATAGCAAAAGATTGGGTAAGGGATTTTCAATTGTTTTTTAAATAGTACTTATTGCCTCTATATATAAATCTTCTACTTTTTTACGAGCCCACTCTTGTTTACGCAAAAATTTTAAAGATGAGTTTATACTAGGGTTATCGGTAAAGCAATTTATTTTAATCATTTCTCCTAACTCTGCCCAGCCATATTTATTTACAAGGCGTTCAAGTATTATTTTAAGCGTTACACCGTGGAGTAGGTCTTTAGGTTTGGTAGTGTCAATCATTATTTTTGCGGCTTAATAATTTTGCTATACCAATAAATAAAAAGGATATAAATAAAAAAGCCAGCGTTACAAAAAAACTATTAAGTAAAGCCTTGCCATATCCTATTGTTGTTACATCTACAAAAGGATAAGGATAATAATTAGAAACTGCACCTCGTATTAAAACAATACCAAGATAAATTAATGGATACCAAACCCAAGGCAATGCATGTTTCCATTGAAGGTTATTTTTTGGCACAAACAAAACCCAATAGATGATGTACAATGCTGGTACAATTACATGCAGCAGTTCGTTTAAAAATTTATCAACACCTGTTAAAACAAACTGCCCTCTTAATACCACATTATAAATAATACCAACAATGGTAATATAAACTACAGCAGCGTTAAGTACTTTAATTTTTGTAAAAAAATTATTGACACTAGCCGCCACACATACACAGCATATACCAATTAATAGATTAGTAAGAATTGTAAAAAATGTAAAAAACCTTAACAGATGTTCTGCAACTGTTAAGCCAGCTTTGTTTACTACAATATTGGAATATAATTGCACCGCTATTGCAAATAGGGCTGTAAAGCCTATGACTGCGGCAAATAATTTATTACTTGTTGTTTTTAATTGCATATAGCTGTGTTTACTTTTAATAAAGATATTCAATGTAATTAAAATAAAAAAGCGTTGCTAGAAATTTGCAACGCTTTAACTATTTACACGATAAAATTAATTCATCTTCTTTTTCAAATTACTATCAATTGCATCTAAAAATTCTTCCGTATACAAATAATGTTCTCCGTGGTTTACTTTATTACCGTGGATGCATACGGCTAAATCCTTGGTCATTTTACCACTTTCAACTGTTTCTATACAAACAGCTTCTAATGCATTACAAAAATCAATTAGTGGTTGGTTATTATCTTTTTTACCTCTAAAAGCTAAGCCTCTTGTCCATGCAAAAATACTTGCAATTGGGTTTGTGCTTGTTGGCTTACCAGCTTGATGATCTCTGTAATGACGAGTAACAGTACCATGTGCAGCTTCTGCTTCCATGGTTTCTCCATCTGGAGTAATTAAAACAGATGTCATTAAACCCAAGCTGCCAAAGCCTTGTGCTACAGTATCGCTTTGTACATCACCATCATAATTTTTACAAGCCCATACAAAATTGCCATTCCATTTTAATGCACTAGCCACCATATCATCAATTAAGCGATGTTCGTATGTTATACCAGCAGCATCAAAATTGGTTTTAAATTCATTTTGATATACTTCTTCAAAAATATCTTTAAACCTACCATCGTATTTTTTAAGAATGGTATTTTTTGTAGAAAGATATAATGGCCATTTTTTGGTTAATGCCATATTAAAACAACTACGGGCAAAGCCATAAATGCTATCATCAATATTGTACATACACATAGCCACACCATCGCCTTTGTAATTATATACTTCAAAAACTTGTGCTTCACCACCACTCTCTGGTGTAAAGGTCATGGTTAATTTTCCTTTGCCTTTTATTACTGCATCGGTAGCTCTGTATTGATCACCAAAAGCATGACGACCAACAATAATTGGAGCTGTCCAATTAGTAACTAACCTAGGTACATTTTGCATTACAATTGGTTCTCTAAAAACGGTGCCATCTAAAATATTACGAATGGTGCCGTTGGGGCTTTTCCACATTTGTTTAAGCTTAAATTCTTGCACTCGTTGCTCATCTGGGGTAATGGTAGCACATTTAATACCTACGCCACAAGCCTTTATGGCATTGGCTGCATCAATGGTTACTTGGTCGTTAGTTTCATCTCTATATTCCATTCCTAAATCGTAATATTGAATAGAAACATCTAAATAAGGAAGTATTAATTTGTCTTTAATAAACTTCCAAATTATTCTTGTCATTTCATCACCATCTAACTCTACAACGGGGTTTGTTACTTTTATTTTACTCATACTATTTTTATTTTTTACAAATGTAATTTATTACCAATAAAATATAATAAAATCAATTTAATAGATGCTTCGTTCCTCAGCATGACAGAAGCAAGGTTTGTGCTGCATAGCTATGTACAAAAAACACAAAACTACTCTCATTCATCTTTTTTTACAAACTACTGCTCTTCTTTAACTGCACATCGGCCGTTACTACTCCCATATTTTCAATGATAGCATCGCCAAACTCAGTTGTTTTTAAGAGTGTAGCACCAGTCATTAAATTATAAAAATCTATAGTAACTGTTTTACGCATTATGGTAGCTTGAAGTGCGGTAGTAATTAAATCAGCAGCTTCTTTCCATCCCATATATTCTAGCATCATACAGCCACTTAAAATTACCGATGAAGGGTTCATACTATTTGTACCAGCAAATTTTGGAGCAGTGCCATGTGTAGCTTCAAATACGGCATAGCCTGTTTTGTAATTAATATTTGCACCCGGTGCAATCCCAATGCCTCCTACCTCGGCAGCCAAAGCATCGCTTATATAATCGCCATTTAAGTTAAGTGTAGCTACTACACTAAAATCTTTTGGAGCAATTAATATTTGTTGCAAAAAGTTATCTGCAATACAATCTTTAACCAATAATTTACCTTCGTGTAAGGCCTTGCGTTGTACTTCGTTTGCATGAGCTTCACCATGTTCTTTTTTAAGTTCATCCCATTCATCCCAAGTAAAAGTTTGGTCGCCATATTCTTGCCTTGCTACTTCGTAACCCCAAGTTTTAAAAGCACCTTCGGTAAACTTCATAATATTGCCTTTGTGTACTAATGTTACCGATGGTAAATTATTTTCTAACGCAAATTTTATAGCCGCTCTTACCAAACGTTTGCTACCATCGTTGCTTACAGGCTTTACACCGTAGCCACTAGCACCCGGAAAACGAATACTTTTCACTCCCATTTCTTCCAACAAAAATTTTTCAAATTTATCGGCTTCTGGGCTGCCTGCTTTCCACTCAATACCAGCATAAATATCTTCGGTGTTTTCTCTAAAAATAGTCATATCCACCTGCTCTGGATGTACCACAGGGCTTGGCACACCTTTAAACCATTTTACAGGACGAACACAGGCATACAAATCTAAATCTTGCCGCATGGCAACATTTAAACTACGAATACCACCACCAATAGGTGTGGTTAACGGTCCTTTTATTGATACGATATAATCTTTTGCTATTTGCAAGGTTTCGGCAGGCAACCATTCGCCAGTTTGGTTAAAGGCTTTTTCTCCAGCCAACATTTCTTTCCATTCTATTTTACGTTGGCCACTGTATGCTTTTTCAACAGCCGTATCAAATACTTTTGCTGCCACTTTCCAAATTTCTGGACCAATACCATCCCCCTCAATAAACGGAATAATTGGATTGTTAGGTACGTTTAGTTTGGCATTGCTGCCCATAGTAATTTTTTGTGCCATATTTTTTATTTTTTGGAGCCTAGCTTCTGTAATTCTTTTGAACTTCATTGGCGTCGCACCTGTCTGCCGACAGGCAGGCTCTTGTACATTAAATTTTTATTGGGCTTTTAAGACTAAATAGATGAGTGCAAATTTAAGGATTGTATGGGGTGTGGGAAAATAAAAAAGAGTGAGATTAACCCACTCTTTTAAAATATTTCTAAGAATTAATTATTGTACAAAAATACTAGCCAAATAAACCCCCTGTGCATTGTTAACGCCACTTAATGGCACTGGTACATTATTTTGTAAATATAATGGAGTTAGGTTGCCATTTAATAGATTCTCCACATTACCAACTGTATATACAATATTATTTTTTACAAAAATATCATACAAATCAGCTAAATCATTAAAACTATAATTGGTTAATCTATTAATTGCATTATTTTTCCAATAAGTAGCATTTGAATAATCTGCACCAGTTTGTGGATTATATAAGTACTGACTACCTGCAACATAAACATCGTTATTTTGAACAAAAATTGAATTTGCAAATGCTGTATTGTGCGGTGCTTGAAATGATAATATGGTTTTAATACCATTTTTCCAATACACATCACCTAAACTATCTCTACCCAGTATATAAACATCGTTTCCGCTAACGTACATACCTCCTTCTGAATAAGAATCACCAGAACTGTTTGGAATTACACTTAAAACCCCATTTACCCAGTATACTGCCTTCGATTCAATTGTATTTCTAGCCGTACCACTAGTATATACATTTCCGTTTACTACTTGTATATCTTCAACATTTGCCCTATCAAAATTTCCCAAATTTAGAGTAACAGCAACCCCATTTTTCCAATATCTATTTTGATTAGTAGCAGTATCTTCAACACAACTGACATATACATCATTATTATAAATATCAAAACTTGCATTGATTAAGCCACCTCCTGTTAATCCAGTTACTACTGTTGTTGCAACTCCATTTTTCCAATACTTAATAGTACCTATTTCACCATTAGCTGTAGAGTCACTAAACATTCCTAATACATATACATCATTGTTGTAAATCAAAACCTCAGTTGCTCCTGCATAGCTACCGCTTGCAGGCACTCCAGTTAAAAAAGTAGGTATACCATCCTTCCAAATTACAGCCCTGCCATCAATTGCACCAGCTATATAAACACCACTTAAATTTATGGTATTACCACAAGCAGCAATAGTACCTAAGTTTACACTATTCGTATTTGCCGTACCTGTAGCTGTATTGCTATAATTACCATTGGTAAGGTCAACTGCATTGTAGGAGTATGCTGTAGTGCCTCCACAATGTATTAAACTAAAATTTACCACTCCACTGGCATTGGTATAAGCAATGGTACTTGTACCATTAGCAAGGCTAAGGCTTACATAGCCATTGCTTACGGGTTGGTTGTTACACCCTTTTACGGTACCACTAAAATTAATGACTAAGCTGCTTGGTAGGGTTACACCAATATTGCCTAAAGCCGCATTAGCACTATAAGGACCAATATTTTGTGTATAAACAACTGTATTGGCATTACAAGTAGTGCCAGCAATAACTTCTAACTTAAGGCTTTCGTTTTTAGGTACGTAGCAACCAACATAACCGCTATCGTTTGTATAATCGTAAGCATATGTATTGGTTGCTAAACTGGTAACTTTTACCATTACATTTGCTAAGGGCAAATTATTTGCACTATTTATCAAAAGCATTTCTAAGTACACAAAATTTGCTGGTACATCTACATTCCAAAACGAAAACTTATTTACTTGGCCTATATAAGTATTACCCGTTTTTGTTGCTTTGCCTTCTTCTCTCCAACGATTTGTTACTTCATCAAAATGCCACAATGGTATAGTTTCAGGAGCGGTTGCTTGTAAAGATGCAGGTATAGGAAAAGTAATAGAAGCCGTTTTGCCTGGGGCAATTTTTAATGTATTGCCATTATCGTCTTTTAACTCGGCACCTACCATACCATAGCTTTTTAATAAATATTCGCCATTGCTGCTATTTACGCCTCTTAAATCGCCAGGTACTACTAAGGGTAAATTAGGTGCTGTTGGGTCTATCCAAGTGGCATAAACTTTTATATTACCTGTATAAGGTGCACCAGCTGCTGTTACAAATGCATTAGCAGGAAAATTAATAATGGCACCATTATTGGTTACTATACCGCCTGCGGCAGATGAAATAGTTCCGGTAAGTGTTTGCTTTATTAGTTGAATTTTTACATAATTATTTTTCCCTTCTTCGGTTACAAAATTTCTTATCCCTTTAAAGTACCCTGCTTTGTTTACCGTAACACTTCCGTTTAAAACGGATATTACAATATTTCTAAACGAAAAATTACCCATAACATCGGTAGTAGTAGTGGATGTACCTGCTGTAACTACTGCATTAGCAACTGGTTTGTTATTTTCATCTATTACAGAACCTGTGACTGTAGCTGCTACTTTTACAGCATCATTTGCAATAGGGGGTGTTTCTATTGGTGGCTTTATGGGCTCAATTAAATCATCAGTTTTTGCACAACCCATAAATAGGGTAATACACAAAACTAATATCGATAATGCTTTGGTTGTGGGGTGGAAAAATTTCATAAAGGGTTATTTTTCTTATTTTAATTATTTAAAAGTAAAAAGAGTAGCTTTTAATAGCTACCCTTTTATGAAATTTTATTATTGAACAAAAACGCTTAATAAATAAACTTTCTGGGTACTAGTAATGCCACTTAAAGGCATTGGTACATTATTTTGAAAATATAGAGGTGTGGTACCTGTTGGTGTATCTGCAAAACCTACAGAATAAACAATATTCTTTTTTACAAAAATATCTCTAAATATTCCATAATAGTTATTAGAATTATAATTAGTTGAAATATTAATAGTATTATTTTTCCAATAGTTTGCGT
>JANNWD010000229.1:0-1816 GCA_031408315.1 Bacteroidota bacterium | reverse complement strand
AAAATATTCAAAAAATATATTGGGGATTTATCGAGTGATATGGCCAATAGTTTACAACGCGAACCCAAGGGATATGAGAAAGATAATCCGGCAATTCATTATTTAAAAATGAAAAGTTGGGTAGCCAGTATGCCAATTAGTGATGCAGATTTAAGTGATAAATTTCTATCAAAAAAAATTACAGAAGCGTTTGCGGCAATGCAACCCTTGGTGACTTTTTTAAACAGAGCAATGGAAGCATAAAACAGTTATACATAACTTAACCACCAATGCTTGTGCGTTAATTTGTAGCGATCGTATTTTTTACAGATAGGATATAATAAAAGCATTAGTCCAACCCAAACAGCGTAAACCACCCATAAGGGATAGCCCCATTGCATATTTCTAAATAAGAACGGGGAATTGTAATCGATAATATCTTTTACGCCCTTGCCGGATATAAAAAATAATATAACGCAAACAAGGTGTACCAAAAAGAAATGCCATAGATAATAGTAGAACGCAACCCTACCAAAAACGCTTACTTTTTTGGTCCACCCCGCGGATGTTTTTTCTAATAAAGACAAAGCAATCATAGCTGGCCCTAAAGTGATGCAGCAATAGAGTAATGAGGGTGGATATTTAGAAACATTGAAAAAGGAAAGGATGGTGAAAGCATTGCCGCGAGGTTGGAAGGCCCATTTGCTTGGATCGCCGTATAAATTGGTATAGCGTAAAATAAAAAAGAAAAGCGTAGTTGCTAACCCCAACCAAATAAGCTGTTCTTGCCTTTTTTGAGTGTCATAGTCTTTACTATACCACTTACCTAAACAGTAACCCAACATCATCACACCTATCCAAGGAATAATCGGATAACCAATAGCTAAAAAACGCGTTGGTGCGTATTCAATAAATGTTGGTTGATGTAAGATAGCAAACCAAATAGGTATTTTAGTTGGATCTGGGTAATTGAATTGGTCTAATACATTATGACCAAATATTAAAGCAATGGAGATGAATAAAATAGCTTTAAAGGGTAAATAAATAATTGCAGCCATTAATACCATCGAAAGCCCAATAACCCAAATTACTTGGAGCAATACAAAAATATACAAAGGGTTGAAGGACATTAACAAGTTTACAATCGCTATTTCAGCAATCATGAACCAGAGCCCTCTTTTGAATAAAAAAATGGATAGCTCTTTCTTAGATTTTCGCTGGGCTTGTAAATAAATAGAAGTGCCGGATAGAAAAACAAAAATGGGAGCGCAATAATGGGTAATGAAACGGGTAAAAAAAATTGCGGGCGAAGTAGTTTCCAAGGAAGTAGGATCTTGATCCATTCCATGAATATGAATAAAGTCTCGAATATGATCGATGGCCATAATCATCATTACAATACCTCTTAGAATATCAATACTAAGGATGCGTTGTTTGAGGTTTTGAACTTGTTGAGTTCCGATAGCCTGATTCATTGTGTTAAAATACTGAAAATATAGCTAATGGTTATAAATTGGAGTTGGTTAATTTAGGGAAGTTGAGTAAATTGTATTTCCCCCGAGTTATTTTTCAGGTATCTGATGAAATTTTTTATTGGCAAACAATATCCCTTTTTTTAAAAATTGCTATGCGATTTACTTTAACATTGAGCACGCAAAATACATATAACAGCATACTACCGATAAATTACCAGTATCCGCTGTCCGCCGCTATTTACAAAATAATAAATCGGGCAGATGAACAGTATGCAGCGTTCCTTCATTCAACAGGCTATCAATACAATAATAAAACGTTTAAATTTTTTACTTTCTCCGATTTAAGAACTCCATTTCATGTA
>JANNWD010000228.1:0-1845 GCA_031408315.1 Bacteroidota bacterium | reverse complement strand
CTGTGGACTTAACCCTCTTAAACTATCTTGATTAAATAAAGATTTTAGAGTCTCTTTATAAATATCTTTTACTTCATAAATAGTTCCATTTTTTTTAACTTCATACCTGTAACTATCATTGTACGAAATAGCTTTAAGATATACTGGATTAAATCTATGTTGTGTAGATATTTTTGAATAGTATAAAACATGTTCTTTTACTTTAAATAGTTGTTCACCTCTCATCACATTTATTGCATTAACTCCACTCTCTGAACCATTTTTTATTGCAATACTTTCCTTAAAATTCTCTCTACCAAATATTTCATCACATAATATTTTTATGTATGCCATTTCTTTATCATCAATTTGTATAAATATTGAACCATCATTTCTCAATAATTCCCTTGCCACCTCCAACCTATTTTTCATAAAAGTTAACCAAGTGCTATGGTTAAAATTATCGTTGTAGCCAAAGCTATCGTTGCCTGTATTGTACGGTGGATCAATATAAATTAACTTTACTTGTCCTCTATATTTTTCTTTTAAAGTATGTAACGCCAAAAGGTTATTGCCTTTTATTATTAGGTTATCGGCTTTGCTTATTTTGGTAGGTGTTGTTTCACCATCCTTATCGTAGCGTTTAAAATTGGTTAGTACCTTTGGTGCTGTAAGTACATCAATTTCATCGGGGGCAAGGGTGGTGTTGTAAAATATTTCGTTACGTTTGGCATCTTCTTTGGTTTGGCCGCCTTCTAATACACAGTCTTTGTGTGGCCAAACTAATACTACTTCTCGGCTGTCGGTTATGTAATGGTCATTATCTGTACTTAGGCCAATTTTGTTTTTGTATTGGGTGTAGCTATCGGGCAAAAAGTTTTTGGTATTTACAAATCGTTGAAAAGCCACTTTATCAAAAACTAAAATGCCATCAAGGTCTAAAAAAAATTGTTTTTTAATATTGGGGTGGGTTAGTAGTAGCTTAATCAAAGCTGCATCTAACCTTAGTGCTCTATCAATAATTAGTGCTTTATTTAATTTATCGTCTATAATTAGGGCTTGGTCGGCTTGTAAAAGTTCTATAAGTTCGTTGTATATGTTTTGCATTGGTGTTGTTATATTAATATGTTGCTAAGATAGTTTTTTATGGTTTTAGTTTTGTTGTTGGCTATAAATAAATACGGATTATTTAGTATTGTTTTTTGCTTAAAGATTGCATTAAAACCGTTGAAAAAAGATATAAAAGCCCAATGGATGGCGGATAGCAGCGAAAAGCCCACAGGAACGACGAAGGAGTGACGAGGACTTGTAGCGTATAGCCGCAACAAATGCCCCACAATGAACAAATTGCCCACAGCCCCAAAATGCACTTTGCTATACGGTGTTAATTTGTTTTCTTTGCAAAACTTTCCTCAAATGGCTACACAGCAGCAAGCAATTTTAATTTTAAAAGACGGTACAATTTTTACAGGTAAAGCCTTTGGAAAAATTGGCACTACTACCGGCGAAATATGCTTTAATACAGGCATGACGGGCTATCAAGAAGTATTTACCGA
Source organism: Bacteroidota bacterium (assembly GCA_031408315.1). Lineage (GTDB taxonomy): Bacteria > Bacteroidota > Bacteroidia > Chitinophagales > Chitinophagaceae > Ferruginibacter. The sequence goes on along the minus strand of JANNWD010000228.1, from coordinate 310 downwards.
CCCAAGCTACAGCGGACAAGTTTTAATAATGAACAATGCCCATATTGGCAACTATGGCACTATGGCAAAAGATGTGGAAAGCGATAGCGTAAAGGTAAAAGGGGTAATTGGTAGAAATTTAGAGGAGAAATACAGTCGATTTTTGGCGGAAGAAAGTTTACAACAATATTTTGAAAATCAACATGTAGTAGCTATTGATGGTGTAGATACCAGAGCATTGGTAGCACATATACGTACACAAGGGGCAATGAACTGTATTATTAGTAGTAGTAATTTAGCTATTGAAAGTTTAAAAGCCGAATTAGAAACT
>JANNWD010000227.1:0-2056 GCA_031408315.1 Bacteroidota bacterium | reverse complement strand
CCCAAATAGCAACCAGTCATCAGCCTGAAACTGGAATTCAAACAGACTGCAACTACCCCGAACACTAAACCCAATATTGCGTCCAGGCTGTTGGAGTCGAAATTGAATGAATTCCTCGATCGAATCGTGAATTTTGAGGTCAACATAAGGCCAGTAGTCTAATCCAGCCCGCTTGACCGTGCGATCGCTAATTTCAAATCCCAATGGCCTCACCAAGTGTAATTTGGTTTTAGTCGCCGCACAAGTTCGGGCGACATTTCCCGTGTTGGGTGGAATTTGAGGATTGACTAAAACTAACTGGAGCATAAGTTCAAAATTGGCGGGCAAGAAATTAAGATTTAGTCAATCTGATAGCAATAAAATTGCTTGAATCAAGATTGGAGCTAGGATAGAGCTATTTCTGTAACAATTCGCAATCTTCGGTAATATATAGATTTTCTTTATATTTCGATTTTGGAAAAGCGGGAGGCGGGGGATACGGAGACTGACGGAGTATTCGATGAATCTACCATTCACCATTCACCATTCACCATTCACCAAATCTAACCAACTGATTGACAAATATACTGATCCAGTTCGATTTCTTGCTGTTCTACTTGAGCAATTGCTTGCATCAGTACCGCTTGAGCGTCACTGGATCGCTCGTATGCTTTCAACCACTGCTGCGCGGTATTTCCCTCGCGCAGGATTTTCTTGACTGGTGACAGGAAGCAGGCAAACCCACGCTGTTTGGCAAATTCACGCACCTCATCATAGAGTTCCTGGATCCAGTCATGGGCAGTGATCGATCGACCATCCTGCCAATGTCTGAGGGTAGCATCAAGGCTAGATTTGGCGACCAACATTTCATTGGCATCTGCGAGTTCGACTAATTCTTCGGCAGAGAGACTACTCATCACCAGCGGATCGAGATCGGGATTTGCCATCAGTTGCCACAATCTCGCTTCAATCAGGCTTGTAACAGCGAGCAAGGCGATCGGATCGATAATTAGGTCACAAATTCTCAATTCGAGTCGATTGAGGTTGTAGGGGCGGCGATCGCCATTAGGTCGCACTGATGACCAGAGATGGCGGACATTTTGCATCGTTTTTTGCTCTAGCTGTTCATTCACCCATTTGATATGGTGGGCGTGACTTTCAAATAACGGCACATGTGTGGGAGTCTTGGGAAATAAGCCCCAACGAGTGGAATGGTAGCCAGTGGGCGCACCGTTGAGGAATGGTGACGCAGCACTCAAAGCTAGATATAGTGGAGCTTCTACTCGCACCAGCCGACAAGCCCGCATCAATAATTCTGGATCGCTAATGCCGATGTTGATATGCACACTGGCTGTCACTACATCGGTACCATATGTCTGTTCGATATAGGTATGGTAAGGATTATTCAGATCGGAACGATAAAATTTGTCCGTACCACCGAGGGAAAGGGTACTTCCTGGAATTAATGTATAGTCGCCAAGGGTTTGAATGTAAGCCCGTAACTGGCGACGCGGGCGGACTAGAGCGCAGAGCAACCGCTCGTAAGAATTAAATGGCGCGGTGGTATATTCCACATTGCGACTATCTGGCTCGATGATAAACCCATCCAAATCTGCCACAATTCGATCGGACAAACCGACAATCTCGCCTTGGGGTGTACCAGTGTAGACTTCAATTTCAAATCCTTTGGAAAGTAGCATTAATTTAGGGGGTAGAGGGTAGGGAGTAGAGAGTAGGGGTAAAGAAATATTAGAAAATATCAATTTGCAGTAGCTATCAATACCTACTATCAATAATCATACTGGGTTTGTTTAGAAGATTAGCACTCAAACACTCGAAAGCTAGTGATAGCAGGCAACAACATCCAATCTCTACCCTCTACCCTCTACCCTCTACCCTCTACCCCTATTCCCTAATTACCAGCGATCGCCGATAATTGGGTACTAATCGTAAAACTCACAGCGCAAGCAGCAAGACAAAAATAATGGGAGTGATTTGGGAGATCGACTTTTACTCACGCCCTTTGGTTGATGAGCGACAGAAAAAAGTTTGGGAACTGTTGGTGTGTGAGAGTCCA
>JANNWD010000226.1:0-2103 GCA_031408315.1 Bacteroidota bacterium | reverse complement strand
TAAGGGCTTAAAAAAAATTGTAGACCTCGGCGATTATTGGGAACAAACCACCCAAAGCCCAATTCCACTAGGTGGTATTGTTATTAAAAAAGATATTGAAAAAAAAATAGCTTTACAAGTTGATGGTTTAATAAAGGAAAGCATTGAATATGCCTACAAAAACAGCTATAATGAACTACCCAATTATATAAAAGTACATAGTCAGGAAATGAGTGAAGTGGTAATGAAAAAACATATTGATTTGTATGTAAACCAATACAGTATTAATTTAGGCGATTTTGGTAAAAATGCAATTATTCGATTATTACAAGCCCATCCAACTAAAGAAAATGGTTTTAGTGTAGAAGATATATTTATTTAGCCTTATCCCTTTTTCAACGCCTTTGCATAAACTTCTAAACAACGCTTACGTGCCACTTCATGCTCTATTATTGGTTTGGGGTAAGTAAACTCTTGAAACTCTGGCACCCATTTTTTTATGTAAATAAATTTTTCATCGAACCTTTTAGTTTGCAGGTAAGGATTAAAAATTCTAAAATAAGGTGCAGCATCGCAACCGCTACCACTTGCCCATTGCCAACCGCCGTTGTTGGCTGCAAAATCAAAATCTAATAATTTTTTTGCAAAATAAGCTTCGCCAAGTCGCCAATCTAATAACAAATGTTTGGTTAAAAAACTAGCTACAACCATTCGAATTCTATTGTGCATAAACCCTGTTGCATTCAATTCTCTCATGCCAGCATCCACAATTGGGTAACCAGTTTGCCCGTTACACCATTTTTCAAATTCGCCACTATCATTTCGCCAATCAATACTATCATACTCTGCTCTAAAAGCCTTGCCATTACCTACATGTGGAAAATGCCATAAAATCATGTGATAAAAATCTCTCCAAATTAATTCGTTTACATACGTTGCATTTAGGTTGAGTGCTTTACTTAACAACGCTCTAATACTTACTGTACCAAAACGTAAATGCAAGCCCAATTTGGATGTGCTTTCAATTCCTGGAAAATCTCTATTCTCCGTATATTTTTTTACAATCTCTTCATTTAATTGCTGTGGCGGAAATTGTAAAGATGACTCTTCGAAACCCATTTCAAGTAAAGTTGGAATAGCTTGATCATCTTGCTTAAAAAAATTAGCGAAATAACTTTTTGTTGGATATGGCTCATACTGAAAATTGGTTAATGCCGCTTTCCATTTTCGGCTGTACGGTGTAAAAACTGTATATGGTTTTCCATCATCTTTTAGTACTTCGTCTTTTTCAAAAATTACTTGGTCTTTGTAGGTATTAAAAGAAATATTTTTTTGAGCTAAAAAATTTTCAATTTCATTATCCCTATCTTTTGCATACACCTCATAATCATGATTGGTAAAAACGTTTTGTATGTTGTATTGAGAAGTAAGTTGTTGATATACTTGTAAAGGTTTACCATAGAATACTTGCAAGGATGAACCCATTTGCACCAACTGCTTTTGCAATGCCGTAATAGTTTGATGGATAAAGGTTACTCTTGCATCATCTTTATCTTCTAGTTTTTCTAAAATTGCCCTATCAAAAATAAAAATAGGCAACACTGAAGTACCACTTTTTAACGCATTATAAAGTGCTGCATTATCAGTCAAGCGTAAATCTCTTCTGAACCAAAAAATATTTATTATTTGCATATTTTAAAGTAACAAATAAGTATAAGGATTGTTGTTGTGTATAATCAAAATTATATATTTGGTTCCTCAAGCATTAAGATTGCATGGTGTTTTTGGAATAGTAAATTTTTTCGCCTTCAATTTTATACGGTACAATAAAAAACACAAACTTTGCCTCAGCATAAGGTTCGATAGTTTGTCATGAATTTCTGATTTTTTTAGCCTCATTTTTTTGAGTTGCTTCTTTCCTCAGCAAGACGATTGCATGGTGTTTGTGGAGTAGCCGAACACTTTTAATTGATACCTTACTTTTTACACTGGTATATTAAACACACAAACCTTGCCTCTGTAATGTTGAGGCACCAAACATCTTTTTTGTGCATTGAGTTGCTTCTTAACTCAGCATAAAAATTTGACAAGATTTGTATACTAACATAGCTTTTATAATGGCAC
>JANNWD010000225.1:0-1947 GCA_031408315.1 Bacteroidota bacterium | reverse complement strand
GATCGAACATGAATATAATCTAGTGACATCTTTGCCTAATTCTAGATTTCAGATAGCTCAGATGACATCAGCTATTTGTCAGATTAATTTAATAGTGCAAATGCCTTAATATTATTAATTTTCTGATGACGACATAGATATTCATTCTTCAATCGATCGAGAGTCTGAATATCCATTGCATTCAAGCAAGGATACGATCGTTTATGACTAATTATCCACTCTAATTCTTCAGCCCACTGTCGATAATTAGAACTGCCAATCACCCCCTGATTCGTCTGCACGTAATCTACCAGGATTACTGGATTAATCCTAAACCTCGATCGATCTGACTGGTTGATACATTTGAGCAGAAAATCGTAGTCAAGATAGATTTTAAGGTCGGGATTCCACATCAAGGATAAATCCCTGTTGTTGCGATGGGCGAATCCGTTACTGTCGATGAGTTCCTCGTGGCGAATTAATTGCTCGATCGTGCAATCTAGAGTAGGGGAGAAGAATTCTCTGCCGTTACTGACGATCGCTCCATCTCGAACGACATCTCGCCGCCGCTGTTGAATTGGCATCGAATAGCTCACCTGGGGATTCCGCTCGAACAAAGCAAGCGTCTGAGCCACAAAATCGGGCTTAAAGGTATTGTCATCGTCAAGATAGGTGACAACATCCCCTATCGCGACGGTTAGACCCCTATTCCTGCCGTAAGCTAGTGCAAATCCCCGATAGGGATGAGCCATACCTAAGTAAGTGTAGGGAAAATAGATGTCCGCATCGCAAATTATTTTCTTAGTAGCGACATCTTCACCATCATTGATAACGATCCACTCAAAATCCTGGCTCGATTGAGCTTTGAGTGAGGCGATCGCTCGCGCTAATAGTTGAGGACGCGATCGCGTGACTGTGACGATCGATAGTTTCAGCATAGTTTTTCTGGTAAACGTCAAGATTTTGGCTCGTTGGCGTTGGCGAAGCCTCTCGAAGAGAAGCCTCCGCTTTGCGGAATCGCCAATTCAAGCTGCTCGACTGATTCCATTGACAGTCGCGGCAATCGCTCGATAAGATCGGCAACAGTCATTTGAAAATTTCTTGGTTTTCGACGCGAACGGCGGTTTGCAGGTAGCTTCAGTTTGAGAGATAATTGACCTGGACTTGGCTGGGGATGATGACGGTGCTGACGTATGTGACACCCGCTGCACAGGCAAACAAGATTCGCACGATCGTTATGTCTTGGGTTACGATCGAGATGGTGGACTTGTGCGGATAGTCTGCGCCGGAGGGATAGACCGAGGTGTCGATAGCTGCTAGCAGGAGGCAAACACTTCAACCCGCAATTATTACAGCGATACCCTGCCGCTCGTTTAATCGCCGTTGCAATTTCTGTCCAATTATCTGGGTATTCTGATAATAAAGCCAAAGCCTTAAAATTAACTTTTATTCTTGTTAATATTATATCTCAAAATTGATTAAAATTCAAAGTGTAGAGCCTAAAATTTTCATGATAATGTAAGTTTATTTTAGTTGATTGTTATTCAAACATAGGACTTATAAAATAATGAGTAAAATTATAGGCATGGTTAAGAAACAACCTGCATCCCAACTAGAGTCAGAGCCTGAAAAAGATTCAACGCCAGTTAAGAGTAAAGCTAAGTCACAAAAAAAAGTTTCAGCGATCGAGGATATATTTTCAGTGCCAGAAGAAGTCGTAAATACTAAAAGTAAAACTAAGACTCGATCGAAAGCTTCAACAGCAAATAAAAAAGCTGTAGAGACTGAAGATGAAGATAAGTCTCAAGTTTCCATAGTTGAAGAAGCATTGGAGAAAGTTGCAGTATTAGGTGAAGTAGTTAAAGATGAAGCTACTTCAGACCCTCCATCCAAATCTAAACCAATACTTTTAACGCCGGAACAGATAAAAGCTAGAGATAAAACCCGCTTATTAACCATCTACCAAGC
>JANNWD010000224.1:0-2067 GCA_031408315.1 Bacteroidota bacterium | reverse complement strand
TATCTTTTTCTTATTTATAATTTCCTTATCAACTTTCGGTCAGAAATACTTAATTGATTTACGAATTGGCGAATTAAAATATGAAAATGATTCAATAATATTCAATAAACCATTGCTTATTTCGGCTACTACGAATAATATCACTCCAATTATTACAATTGGTACAACAAAAAATTATGAATTTGGCATGAGAGTTGAATTTCTTAAATCACAATTTCCAAATACCAATGGCTATGTGGTTGGAATGGCGTACTATATAAAGAAAAAAGATAAATGGGAAGAAATTAATTCTTTTTTTCAACCTGAAGATATATATCCTTTCGCTGATAGAAAAAAATATAATAACAATGATAACATAGTAGCAGGAATATCTGGGGAAGAACCAAAATATGAAATACGACTACGTTATGATTTTTTTGTAAAGTAAATTTTTAAGATTATTTAGTCTTTTCAATCACATAAATAATAGAGCTGCATCTACCCTTATCATCCATTGCTTTTATGTTAGATTTTAATCCATTAAAAAAAGCCTTGAAAATATTACCACCTTTATATTGCTCACTAAGCATACATACGTAAAAACTATCGAACCACATTGGCTTTATTTTTTTTAGCACCAATGTATCCGTAACAACTAATAAATTTTTTAAACTACGTGGCGTAAAGTGATACAAATGCCGGGGCACATCGTAAGCTGCCCAATATTGTTGATACACTTGTGCATCGTAACTTAAATAATTGGGTACCGCAATAAATAATTTCCCTCCAGGCTTTAGTAATAATTCTATTTGTTCAATGTATTCTTTTAACTCATGTACATGCTCTAATACATGCCACATGGTAATTGCATCGTAGCTTTCAAAATCTAAATTAAATAATTCATCGCTTTGTAAAGGATGAATATTGTATAGTTCCTTTGCTTTAGTCCTAGCTAATTTATCGGGCTCTAAACCTGTAACATTCCAGTTACTTTTTTTCATTTCATTTAAAAATGCACCAGTGCCGCAACCAATATCTAAAATTTCACCTTGCTTTTTATTCGTTTCTTTTGCAATTAATTTTCTTTTACTTGATAATGTTTTTTTACGAACAAGATGGTACAAATTATTTATTAACCCTTTTTTTGTATCTGTATGAGAAACGTAGGTATCTGATTTGTAGTATGGGGTAATTTCTGTTTGATCAGGAACATTTTGTGTAAACCTTACAGAGCAAGTTTTGCATTCCCATATATCAAAATTTTGTTGAGATACAGTAAAATCTTTTACGGTTAAAACCTGCTCTATAGCTCTAGAATTGCAGATGGGGCAAATGGAGTATTGAACCATAATAGCAGCAAAATTAATTTTGATTATCTACAAAGTAATGAAATAATATAGTGCCAATACCAATTATACTTAACACTAAAGCCCAAACCCACCATTTATCTTTTACTGATGGCGTATCAGCAAAATATTCTGTCATTTGCGTTATGGTTGTTTCTTTATCCCCTACTAACATACTGTGTTGAGCTGCTTCATGTATTACTCTTTCTGCTTTTGCAGATGGTGCAAGTGAACTATTAAAAGCGGCTGATTGAAAATTTATAACATCATTTTCTTTTGCAAAGCTACCAACACCTGTAATGTTTATTGGTGTAAATGAATGTAATGATTTTATGAAATCATTTAATTCGTTTTTTGCATTTTGTGCTAAACTCTTTTTTTGCGTAGTAATGTAGTTTATAAAATTATCGCTATTAATTTGGTCTTTAGAAAAGTGAATACTTTGAAGGGGAGATTCAATTTTTTTATGTAAAAAATTGGGCTGTGCCTCAGAGGTTTTGATGTACAAATGTCCAAAATCCATTAACGGACATTGTTTATTTTGAAAAAGATAGGTTGCGATTAGTTGGTGCATAAAGCAAAGATAGATAATTAAAAGACTGACTACAACAAGACCTCGCCAAAGAAGAGGGAGTTGCTAGTGGCGTTATAATGTGGCAAATAATAATTTTAGATGCTTCCTTTAAAATCCCCCAAGTACATCCTCTATTGCATAATCAATTTTATTTCCTCTCCTGTTGGG
>JANNWD010000223.1:0-5614 GCA_031408315.1 Bacteroidota bacterium | reverse complement strand
CAATAAATATAAAAAAACAAACAGAGCCAATAGTTTCTTTTTTTATATTTATTGCAAAGCCATACAAATCATTTGTATTTTCTGCAAACGACTTTATATGCTGTAAAAAAATGTCTAATTGTTTACTTAATTGTTGTGCTTTAAAATAGGTAAAAATTCGTGTAAAAAAATTTGATGAAATAAGTTGAGTGTTCCAATTTAATTCACTTTGTTTTTCGTTAATTGCTGTAATTTTTAATGTGCTTAATATATTTAGTACACCCGTTATTTGTATAGGTATTGAAGTGCTATGTGCTTTGCTAAAATTAAACACATAGCCATTTTTAGAAACTATGTTTTCATCAAACGAGTAACTATTTTTTATACACCATCTTTTAAAAACAGAATCGCCATGTATAATTCTTTCAATAGTTAAAGCAGTAGTATTGGATAATACCACCCTATTAATGGTTAGTATTTTTGCCACTAATAAATTACTTAATAAAAAAGCAATACCTAATAACCCTATATAAATCAATACTTTCTTACGCATAAATAATTTAATAATTGTTGCAAAAATAATGGCTTAATGCAATATCTTTAATAACTAAAATTGCTATATGTATAAATCACACATTAAATGGCTATTTGTGCTAGCTTTTTTTGCAACCGCATGTACTAATAACAACTCTTCTACAACATCTACCCCTATTAAAAAAGATGAAAAATGGTGGAAAGAAGCCGTAGTGTATCAACTCTATCCTCGTAGCTTTCAAGATAGCGATGGCGATGGTGTTGGCGATTTAAAAGGCATTACACAACATTTAGATTATTTAGAGCAGTTAGGAATAAATGCCATTTGGTTAAACCCAATTTGTGCAAGCCCAAATGATGATAATGGTTACGACATTAGCGACTACAAAGCCATAATGAAAGAAATGGGTACCATGGCCGATTTTGACGAAATGCTTGCAGGAATGAAAAAGCGTAACATCAAATTAATAATGGATTTAGTTTTAAACCATAGTAGCGATGAACATAATTGGTTTTTAGAAGCAAAAAAAAGTAGAGACAACAAATATTATAATTACTACCATTGGTGGCCAAAAGAAAAAGGCACACCACCAAAGCGTTACAGTTTATTTGATGAAAATGCCGATGCTTGGCGTTTTAACGAAGCAACTAATAGTTATTACTTACATTATTTTAGTCGTAAACAACCCGACTTTAATTGGGAAAATCCAACACTAAGAAATGAGATGTACGACATTATGAAATTTTGGTTAGACAAAGGCGTAGCAGGTTTTAGGTTAGATGCTTTTCCCTTTATGGCAAAAGATACTACATGGCCAACAAAGCCTACCGATTTTACCAACGAACAATTCGTACGGTATTACGGTGCCGATGAAAAAGTGCATACTTATTTAAAAGAAATGAACGAAAAAGTATTAAGCAAATATAAAGATGTTTATACCGTTGGTGAAGGAGGTGTAATTCCATTTAGCAAAATGCAAGATTATGTAAACACCGAAAGAAACGAATTAAATACATTGTATCATGATGAGTTAGGAAATATTTGGGGAAGAGATACATTCGATTTAGGCAATTACGATGTAAAAAAACATAATGTTGTTGGTCTAAAAAAAATAGTAAGCAAGTGGGATGAAAAATTCTTAAACACTGGATGGAATACCGTTTTCTGGGCAAATCATGATCAAAGCCGTACCGTAAGTCGTTATGGAAACGATGCTCCTGAATATAGAGAAGCAAGTGCAAAAATGCTATACACTTTTTTATTAACCCAAAGAGCATTACCCTATTTATACAACGGCGACGAAATTGGTATGACTAACATTCGATTTAAAACTGTAGAAGAATACAACGATTTACAAACAAGAAATAGATATTACTTAGAGTTGAAAAATAGTAAAGCTGCCGCCGATGCATATTTATTAATGCAGGCAGATTTAAGCCGAGATAATGGTCGTACGCCAATGCAGTGGAATGCCAATTCCAATGCAGGTTTTACAAGTGGTAAACCTTGGCTAACCATCAATCAAAATTATGTGACTGTAAATGTTGAGCAAGCAGAAAAAGATAAAAACTCCATTTTGCATTTTGTACGAAATATGATAAAATTGCGAAAGGATAATAAGGATATTTTGGTTTACGGAAAGTACAGTTTGTTAGATGCCGATAACAAAAATATTTTTGCTTACACAAGAAGTAATGGCAGCCAAACTTTTTTAGTGCTATTAAACTTTACAAAAGAAATTTCTAAAACAGCAATACCAAAAGGATTTAGCTTAGGCGATGAATTAATCAATAACTTACAACCATTAAAATTAGATGGAGCAAATATTGTGCTTCAGCCTTATCAAGCCAGTGTGATAAAATTAAAATAGAAAGGATGAACAAAAAACTAATTCTTTGGTCAGTAACAGTAGGGCTTGGTGGTTTTTTATTTGGGTTAGATGTAGCCGTAATTTCGGGTGCCGAAAAAGCCATACAAAGTCTTTGGAGTTTAAGCGATTGGTTACATGGCACTGCAATTGCTATGGCATTGTATGGCACTGCATTTGGTGCAGCATTTGGTAATATTCCTGCTAATAAAATTGGGCGTAAAAAAACATTAATTTGGATTGGTATTTTATTCCTAGTTTCCTCTATAGGAGCAGCAATAGTAAACGATGTAAATAGTTTTATGTTTTTTCGTTTTTTAAGTGGTTTAAGTATTGGGGCATCATCAGTAGTAGCACCTTTATACATTGCCGAAATTGCACCAGCAAAGCACCGAGGTAAAATGGTAGCCACCTTTCAGTTAAATATTGTTACGGGTATTTTAGTAGCCTATTTATCTAATTATTTATTAAGTAGCGGCGGTACAAACGATTGGCGATGGATGCTTGGCATTGTAGCAATACCATCCGCCATTTTTTCTTTATTAATGCTATTTGTACCCGAAACCCCACGTTGGTTAGTATTATACAAAAAAGATGATGCTGAGGCTGCAAGAGTATTACAACTTACCAATCAAAACGCTGCAGAAGTAATTCCACAAATTAAAGCATCAATCGATGCTAGTAAAAAAGAAAATTTATTTAATAAAAAATTTTACAAACCATTAGTATTGGCTTTTTTGTTAGCATTTTTTAATCAGCTAAGCGGCATTAATGCCATTATTTATTTTGCACCAAAAGTGTTTGAAATGGCTGGCATTGGTAGAGATGCAGCCTTACTTTCATCGGCAGGTATTGGTGTAGTAAATTTACTTTTTACAATTTTGGGTTGGTATTTAATAGACAGGTTTGGCAGACGTACTTTAATGTACATTGGTAGCGTAGGTTACATTATTTCTTTAGCATTAATTGCCTATTCATTTCACTACAATCAAACAGAGCTTATTACCTATTATGTTTTTCTTTTTATTGCTGCACATGCCATTGGGCAAGGTGCAGTTATTTGGGTTTTTATTTCCGAAATTTTTCCCAATGCAGTTAGGGCACAAGGCACTTCGTTTGGATGCCTTACTCACTGGGTGTTTGCAGCCATCATTGCACAAATATTTCCTTACTTTGCAGCACAATATGGCGGAGCAAAAATATTTACTTTTTTTGCAGTAATGATGATACTACAATTAATATTTGTCTGGAAAATGATGCCAGAAACAAAAGGTATGGCGTTGGAAGATATGGATAAACCAATAACAATACACTAAGTTATTTTTTTGGTAACCAGCCAATATTCTTGCTTAAACTTGATTGGCGTCGCACTTTTAATCAATAATTTTTTTTGCATCTTTTATCGACATTATTTTAAAATAAAGTACAAAAAAATAAATCACACTTTAAAATTTTTTTAGCAATGCGTAAAATGTTTTTTGTAATATTAGCAGTTATTTGTTGGCACAATATTACGTTTGCTCAAAATAATTTATATAAAGAATTATATCGACCACAATATCATTTTTCTCCAGCCAAAAACTGGTGCAACGATCCCAATGGTTTGGTATATAACAACGGCACTTACCATTTATTTTACCAACACAATCCGTTTGAAAATTTTTGGGGTCACATGACATGGTCACACTCTACAAGTTATGATTTGATTCATTGGAAAGCACAACCAATAGCTATTCCAGAAGAAAATGGAATTATGATATTTTCAGGCATTTGTGTGGTGGATAATAATAATACTAGTGGGTTTGGTAAAAATGGCAAAGCCCCTATGGTAGCAGTTTACACAGGGCATATCGAAAATGTAAATCAATCACAAAACATTTCTTATAGTAATGATGATGGCATTACTTGGACAAAGTATAGCAATAATCCTGTACTAGATTTAGGTAAAAAAGATTTTAGAGATCCCAAAATTTTTTGGCAAGCAAATAAAAAATATTGGGTAATGAGTGTAATGCTACCAGTAGAGCATCAAGTACAATTTTACAGTTCTACCAATTTAAAACAATGGAACTATTTAAGCAGCTTTGGCCCACAGGGAGATACTAGCGGCGTATGGGAATGTCCAGATTTGGTACAAATACCCATTGAAGGCAATACAAAAACCAAATGGCTTTTGCAGCTATCGCAAAATGCCAGCATGCAATATTTTATTGGCGAATTTGATGGAGCACAATTTATAAATGAAAACCCTATAAATAAAATATTTAGACCAGACTATGGCCCCGATTATTATGCAGCAATTAGCTATAACCAGCTACCGATAAGCCATAAACCTACAGCCATAGGTTGGGCTAATAATTGGAATTATGCAAATAACATACCCACCACACCTTGGAAAAGTGCAATGGCATTGCCACGAACATTATCTGTAAAAAAAATAAATGGGGAGTGGATATTGGTACAACAACCAATTAATCACATAAAAAAATTACGAAAAAAAGTAATTACTTTATCAACAGAATCAATTACCAATAGCATAAAAAAATTAACTTTACACAGCACTCAATTCGAAATACAATTAACCCTTACACCAAGTAGCAATAAAGTAACCAGCGGCATTCAAATAGCACAAAATGATAGTAGCTATTTTGAAATTGGCTACAATGCCGAAAAGCAACTTTTGTATATAGACAGAAGCAAATGCGGCGAAAATAATTTTAACGAAAAATACAACGCCTTACATTATTTTGAACATAAAGTACCTTTAGTAAATAATAAATTAACACTCCAAATTTTTATGGATAATAGCATAGTAGAGGTATTTTCAAATGGAGGGCAAGCGGTGTTTACTACACAATGTTTTAATAGAAATAATAATGGTATTGCTTTATTTTCTGTAAACGGAACAACAGAATTTAGCAACCTGAAATTTTGGAAAATGAAAAGTAGTTGGTAATTCTTTTATGGTAATTTTAGCGAAACGATTTTTTAAAATATGAACAACTACAATTGTTGTTATAATAAAGCAAATATTATATTGTAATCAAATTAGGCTTGTTTGGTAAAATTAAAATATTATATAAAACAAATAAGGGAGTCAAATAATAAAATATATTGCAATTGTTGTGGCAAGGAAATGGAACAAGAATATCCAAATGTTATCGGACGATCTTTCAAAGTTTGTTCTATTTCTTGTCTTAAAGAAATTCAATGGCGAGAAACTTTATCCATTT
>JANNWD010000222.1:0-1831 GCA_031408315.1 Bacteroidota bacterium | reverse complement strand
TTGTCTAAAAATTCGCACATTCAGGAATTCGGGTGTTTCGCAAGCGGAATACAGCCTGGATGGAGGATAAACCCGATTAGGAGTAAAGAATCTTATGCCAGTAGTAACCTTGGCGCAAATGATGGAGTCTGGCGTTCACTTTGGACACCAAACCAGACGGTGGAACCCCAAAATGGCTCCCTTCATCTTCACTGCGCGCAACGGCGTACATATCATCGACTTGGTGCAAACCGCCCAGTTGATGGAAGAAGCTTATGTTTACATGCGGACAGCCGCCGAACAAGGCAAACGGTTTCTATTTGTCGGTACCAAACGTCAAGCAGCAGGCATCATCGCTCAAGAAGCGAGTCGGTGTGGTGCAGCCTACATCAACCAACGGTGGTTGGGGGGAATGCTCACCAACTGGACGACGATCAAAACTCGCGTCGAACGCTTGAAGGATCTCGAACGTCGCGAAAACAGCGGCGCACTGGATCTGTTACCCAAAAAAGAAGCCTCCGTACTGCGACGGGAAATGGCGAAACTCCAGAAATATCTGGGTGGGATCAAGAATATGCGAAAAGTACCCGATATCGTCATTGTCGTCGATCAACGACGGGAATATAACGCGATGTTGGAATGCCAAAAGCTGAATATTCCGATCGTATCACTGTTGGATACCAACTGCGACCCCGACTTGGTTGATGTAGCTATCCCCGCCAATGACGATGCAATTCGCTCCGTCAAACTAATCCTTGGTAAACTAGCCGATGCGATTTATGAAGGTCGTCACGGTCAACTCGATAGCGAAGGCGAAGTATTTGAAGACTTCGGCGACGGTGAAGAGTACGACGAAGAAGGCGAAGAAGTCGCTGAAGGCGGCGAAGGCTAGAATTAGGTGTATTGAGTGTTTTAAAATTAGCTCTCAGATACCAATTATTTAGTTAATTGAGCAAGAGGGGTAAAGGGTATGCTTTATCCTTTGCCCCTCTTCTTGTTCACCCACCCACAACCATCGCGAATACAGATAGAGGAAAATGGCTGAAATAACTGCAAAGATGGTTCAAGAACTGCGCCGTAATACGGGTGCAGGGATGATGGACTGCAAGAAAGCTTTGGGCGAGACTGAAGGTGATTTGACCAAAGCGTCAGAGTGGCTGCGTCAGAAAGGGATGGTCGCGGCTGGTAAAAAAAGTGACCGTGTAACGGCTGAAGGATTGGTTGATAAATTCATTCAGGCTGATGGCAAGACTGGCGTACTAGTCGAAGTCAACTGTCAAACTGACTTTGTAGCGCGGAATGATGCCTTCACAGATCTCGTTCAAAGCTTGGCAAAACAGGCAATTACGGCTGATAGCGTTGATGCGCTGCTAGCCCAACCCTATGCCGCTGACGATAGTATCAAAGTATCAGAAGCGATCGTCCAATCGATCGCCAAAATTGGTGAAAACCTGAATGTTCGCCGTCTGGCTAACTACACAGTTGCGGCTGGAACTGAAGGCGCGGTAGATTGTTACATCCACACGGGTGGAAGAGTTGGGGTACTACTCGAACTCGGCTGTGCATCGGCAGACGTAGCCGCTAACGAAGATTTCAAAAATCTGGCGCGGAACTTAGCGATGCAAATCGCGGCTTGTCCAAACGTTGAGTATATCAACGTCAGTGAAATTCCTGAAGCGATCGCCACCAAGGAAACCGAAATCGAAATGGGTCGCGATGATATCGCCAACAAACCCGATCAGATGAAAGAAAAGATCGTCAAAGGACGGATCGACAAACGTCTTAAAGAGATGACTTTGTTGGATCAACCCTACATCAAGGATCAGAATATCAGCGTGACTGAATTAATCGG